>JANWVW010000211.1 GCA_025056095.1 Bacteroidia bacterium | reverse complement strand
CCCCCGCCCCCCCCCCCACGCCGACCTTGCCCACACAAGCGCAAGCGAAGTGTGGGCAAGGGCACGCCCAAAAAAAATCTATCAAGTAGAAAAACTTCCCAAAAAAATGACTAAAAAGATACCACAAAGAGTGAAACGGGTAAACACTAATGCATGGAACAAACTGACTATTTTGATTGATTAGAAATGTATTTTTGCAAAAGGTGAGAAAATTACTGGCTAACACTCTAAGCGTCTTTATTCTGACAACTGTATTTTATACTGCTTACCTCTTCTATAAAACTTACCAAACACAAGAAGAAAAAATCTCTGTGCGTGGCGGAGATCGCTTTATCGGCTTTGATTGGATAAAATGGGAAAATACTACACGAGGCATCGAAGCTACTTTTGTACACCCTATTCTTAAATCCAACGCCCTATTGCAAGGCATCTCTGTACAAGAACACGATATACTCACAGCTATCAACTACCAAAAAGTATATACCGCAGATATGGCTAACGAAATTATCCGCAGCGCTAAACCTGGCGAACACCTTATTTACCAAGTTCTTCGTGATGATCCTGAACAATTTCGCCCATTTGAAGCCACTATCATCATTCAATGCGGATACTATCCAACTTTTACCTATCCTTTGGAAAAAACATTGTGGCAAGTCCAAAGCTGGACTTTGGTATTTATGGCAATGGGCGCCCTAACTTTGTGGCTGATTCTCATCCCTATCGTTCAACAAGACTTAAAGACTTATTTGCTACCTTTTAGCCTGATTACATTTGTGCTGCTTTGGTATGTAGTGCAAAATGCTCGGTATTTTAGTTTGATATTAGAAATACAATTTTTTAATGTAAAATTAGAACGCTGGCTGCTTACATTTCTTCTTATCTTCTGGAATGCTATTGCTGTAACTATATTTTTAAATACTTTACAATACCTATTCCATCGCTACCTTAAACTTTGCATAATTTTTTTAATGACCATTTATTTTTTGGCTATTTCGTTTATCATTATTAAGACCATTTTTGTAGATGCCACCTATCCTTATCATGCTCAATCTCTAAGCTTTGTTACTCAAATGATTTTTCTGATAAGTGTATGGCACTACCAACTCCAAAGGATAATTCATGAAACGCAGTGGAATAGTAAAAAAATTCTCTTTTCAACACTTTATTTTGTGTTCTCCTCTATACTTTTGTGGAATACTGCTTTTTCTACTTATGCTGTGTGGAAAAGTGAAATAAACGAGCTTTTAGTGCAAGGTTATTTAGTTTTTCCTGCTTTTTGGGCGGTCAATCCGCTACTGCGGTTTGGCAAGGTAAGTTTAGTCGTTACACAGTCTATTTTGTATTTTATCGGCATACTTTTGATATTAGTCTTGTATGCTTTGATTGACAAGCTCTACTACTTTCGTTTTTCATACAATCCTTACAATGGTTTAGTAGAGGTACTAATTTTAATAGTTTTAGTCTTAATTGCGCAAAGGATATACTATCGGTATGAGCATGTTTTTCAACGGTTATTTATTACTACCGTCCAAAAACGGACTTTTCAGATGAAAGCATTTTTAGATAAGATCCCAAGTTACACTTCTTCAGAAAAACTTTTGAAAGATTTTGTCAAAGAAATACAGGATTACACTCAAAGTATTGAAGTACAGATATGGCTATCGCAGCATTATGTCGAAGAAAGCCTACTTTTGTCCTTAATAGATAAGGTCAAAATACATCAAATGATGCAAAAGTCTGAAACTTTTTGGGCGAGGAACAAGGAACTTAGCCGATTTAAGTTAGAACCAGCAGTGGAAGAATTTTGGATACAAAACGAAGTTAGTTTAGTCTTTCCTTTGGAAATTTCTAATGAGCAAGAGATAGGCTTTCTTATACTTAAACGAAAAAAGTCAGGTGTATTTAATTTGTATGAAGTAGAGCTTATTCGCAGGGCTATTACGCAGCTTCAACTTACGTTAGAGGTGTTGTATCTTTTGGAAAAGGAAAAAATACTTATTCAAAAAAATGCAGAAGCTAACTTAATAGCCTTGCGCTCACAGATCAATCCGCATTTTTTGTTTAACACGCTCAATACGATAAGTGCGCTTATTCATTACAAGCCTGATTTAGCAGAGCAAGCGGTGGAAAAGTTGGCTTTTATTTTTAGGTACACACTCAAATACTCTAATGAAAATTTTGTTACTGTTGAAAACGAAATGTCTTTGGTAAGGAGCTATCTTGAAATTGAACAGCTGCGTTTTGGCGAGCAGTTACAAGTATCCCTAAACGTTCAGCATGAAGCAGAAAAAGTTCAGATTCCTGCGTTTTGTATTCAGACATTGGTTGAAAATTGCATCAAGCATGGTTTATCTAACATACTGCATGTCGGTCAAATAAAAATTGATGTTTTTATTGAGAATAGTTTTTTGTACTGTGTAGTGTATGACAATGGCGTAGGTATAGACTTGTCCCGAAAAAATAAAGGTACAGGTATAAATAATGTGGAAAGTCGCTTAAAGAAGTTATATCATCGTGAGGATTTGCTCACCTTTGAGAGGTTAGAGCAAGGTACTCGGGCTACGTTGAGAATCCCTTTGCAGGAAATGATTTGATTTTTTGTTTTTTTGGGCGTGCCCCTTGCTGCGCAAGGGTCGGGGCATTCCGCGCATAGTTCGCAGCATGCCGCCCTTGCCCACACAAGCGCAGCGAAGTATGGGCAAGGGCATGCTAAAGTTATCTTTTGTGTAAAAACAAAAATGACGTAATTAATATTTTTAAATAAAGACTTGCATAATTTAAAATGAATGCTTACATTTGCAGAGAAGCAAATTGGAGCACATCTATGAAAAAGCTGTTGAAAAAGCTGTATCTACTATTATTACTAGGCCTTGCTCTTGGTTACAGTTGTTCCAAAGCGTGGGCTTTAATTTTCACAGTTACAAATACGTTAAATGCAGGACCTGGTAGTCTAAGACAGGCGATCTTGGATGCTAACGCGGCAGCAGGACCAGACAACATTCATTTCAACATTCCAGGTACGCCACCTCATGTCATTTCAATTACTACGGCTTTGCCCAACATCACAGGTCCTGTGATTATTGATGGAAATACTCAACCTGCGGGAAGCTACACAGGTTCTGCTCCTAAAATCATAATAGATGGAGGTGCATTAGGAGCTCATGGCTTACAAATTACTTCAGCTAATGTACAACTTATCGGGCTTGAAGTAAGAAACTTCGGATATTCTGGTATATTTGTAGATGGCGATCCTGCTGATAATTTTCTGATAGAAAGATGTGTAGTCAGAGCTAATAGTTACTTTGGAATAGATTTACAAGGACCTGATAATGGGATAATAAGAGGTTGCGTAATTGGACTTTTGCCTGATGCGTCTGCGTGTAGTGCTAATGGATACGATGGTATACAAGTAGGACCAGGCTCTAATAACAATCAAATCCTTGACAACATCATAGCATGTAATTTGTATAGAGGAATAGATGTAGAAGGCGCAATGGGAACCATTATTCGCGGTAATCAGATAGGTATGGCAGGTACAAGTTGTGTGGGCAATGATTACTACTGTATTGAAGTCAAATCAGGGTCTCAGAATACGATTATTGGTGGTTCTGCATCAGGACAACCGAACATTATTACAGGGGGACAGTATGATGGTATTCATGTAGATGGTCCAACTACTATTAATAATTTGATTAGCAGGAACCAGATATATTGCAATGCTCCCCCCGGCGGCTACAGGGGAATAAGGCTTAGCAATGGTGGCAACGGGTCGATTCCTTCTCCTGTTATTACTACTGCCACTACTACAACCGTTTCAGGTACAGCCCCACCTAACTGCACGATTGAAGTATTTCAAGCCCAAGATGTGAGTTTAGGATTTTGTGCAGGTACAGATCCTGACCAAGGTGCTGTTTATTTAGGAACTACTACTTCAAATGCATCAGGAAATTGGTCATTAGCAGGTTCTTTTTGTGGTTATGTTACTGCTACGGCTACTAATTCGTCTAATAATACTTCTGCTTTTGCGTTACGGGCTTATACAGGAACTTCATGCGCTGTACCTGTCAATTGTGTGGTAAATGTACTTCCTTTGGAAATAGAGAACTTTGTAGGTAAATACACTCATAAAGGTGTTGTACTATCTTGGGAACTTTCCAACTATCAAAACTTTAAGAAGTTATACGTACAGCACAGTATCGATGATAGAGTATGGGAGTATGCAGAGGAGGTAGCTAGTATAAACTCACAACAGAGTGTTGAGACACAAGTTTTCAGAGAGGGTGTGAATTATTACAGAGTAGTAGGGGTAAGCAAGGATGGACAGAATGTGTATTCTCGTACTATAGCTATTGAGGTTTCAGATTGTAAAGAGAAATTTGAAGTTTATCCTAGTGTTGTGAAGCATGGTGAAGATATTAAAATTAAGAATGGAAAAGGTTATGTTAGAATTTATGATAGTATGGGTAGGTTAGTGTTTGAGAGAGAATTGGGGGCGAGTGAGAGTATAAATTGGAGTACTTACGGGGCAAGTGGGGGTGTATATTTTATTCAAACTCAAAACAGTACAGTTCCAGTTCATGTAATTCCCTAAGCAATTGGGAGGAGCTAATTATTTGGACTTATAGCAGAATTCTGAAGTTTTAGATTTGTTTTTTTGGTTTTGGTCGTGCGGGCGCAAGGGTCAGGGGCATTTTGCACATAGCCCGTAGCACGCCGCCCTTGTGGGCATGAGCACAAGCGAAACGCCCACAAGGGCACGCCCAAAAAAATAATCCATAAAAACAAAAAGCTTTTTTAAATACAAACCAATCAGAACTACTTTTTTGAAAGAGATATGTATCTCACAATTTTGAATACGGACTTTTGAACTTTTTATACCTGCTTTGAACCTTAACTTACTAAAAATCAACATTTACAGCCATAATTGCTGCAA
>JANWVW010000210.1 GCA_025056095.1 Bacteroidia bacterium | reverse complement strand
AAAAATATAGATGAATTTATTGCAGCCTTAGAGAAAGCAGGTGAGCTAGTTCGCATCAAGGAGTATGTCAACCCTGATTTAGAAATAACCGAAATTGTAGATAGAGTAAGCAAAAAATACGGTCCCGCGCTGCTTTTTGAAAACACAGGTACAGAATTCCCACTGCTGATTAACAGCATGGGAAACTATAAAAGAATTTGCATGGCATTAGGAGTAAAGGATTTAGACGATATTGCCAAAGAAATAGAAGACTTGCTCAAAATGATTAAGCCAGGAGATACTTGGATAGACAAGCTCAAATTACTACCCAAATTAGGAAAAATTGCATCATGGATGCCCAAAATCAAAAAAGGGCGAGGAGAGTGCCAAGAAGTCATCATGACCGAACCTGACTTATTCAAATTGCCCATCATGAAATGCTGGCCCCAAGATGGCGGAAAGTTCATTACTCTACCTATCGTTCACACAAAAGACCCTGACACAGGTATTCGCAACATCGGTATGTACAGAATGCAGGTATTTGAAAAAAATTTGACTGCTTTACATTGGCACATTCACAAAGTTTCTGCACGGCATTATAGAAGGTATAAAGAGTTAGGTAAAAAAATGCCTGTAGCCGTAGCTATTGGCGGAGATCCTGTCTATACTTACGCTGCTACTGCGCCCATGCCTGACAACATGGATGAATACATGTTAGCAGGATTTATCCGCAAAAAACGAGTAGAATTGGTCAAATGCATTACTCAACCTGAAATTGAAGTCCCTGCAGATGTAGATTTTGTAATTGAGGGCTATGTTGATCCTAATGAAGACTTGATTTGGGAAGGACCTTTCGGCGATCATACAGGATACTATTCTTTGCCCGATTGGTATCCTAAATTCCATGTAACTGCTATCACACATCGTAAAAAAGCGGTATATGCCAGCACTATTGTAGGTATTCCCCCACAAGAAGATGCTTGGATAGGAAAAGCCACCGAGCGCATTTTTGTAGCGCCCATCAAAATGACTATGGTGCCTGAAATTATAGACATGACTCTACCCATTGAGGGCGTTTTTCACAACATGGCTATCATCAAAATAAAAAAAGAATATCCTGCACAGGCACAAAAGGTTATGCACACTTTATGGGGCGCTGGGCAAATGATGTTTACTAAAATAATGATTGTGGTAGATGAACATTGCGACATTCATGATAGCCGAGCGCTTGCTAGATACATTTCTGAAAACGTTGATCCTTATCAAGATATTATTTTTGCACAAGGACCCGTAGATGTATTAGACCATAGCTGTTCCAAGCCGAATTTTGGTGGCAAAATGGGCATAGATGCTACCAAAAAACTAGAAGTAGAACGCCGTGAAAATGCACCTACAATGAATTTGTGGCAAAAGATGCAAACCTCTGCCGCACTCCGAATTGTGGATATTTGCAGCCAATTCCCTGAAATCAAACAAATTAACGATTCTTTGCTTGCACAAGGTATATCAGTGGTATTTGTAGCTATTCAAAAAGAGCGAAAAAACCATGTTAAAGAAGTAGCAGAAAAGCTTTTTGCAAGAGAGGACTTCAAAGGTGTAAAGTGCCTCTGCTTTTTAGACCCCGATGTAGATATTATGCATGTCCCCGAAACGGTATGGCGATTCTGCAATAATCTTGACCCCAAAAGAGATGCCGTATTTATTTCAGATGCAGATAATGGACAAATTGCTTTTGATGCCACACGTAAAACTTTGGCTATAGATGGCTTTAAGCGAGATTGGCCCAATATTGTTACTTCGGACCTTAAAACTATTGAAAAGATAGATGCCATTTGGGATAAATTAGGCTTGCCTGACATATACAAAGAGTCTCCTTCTCGCAAATTTTTACCTAAACTATACGAAGGCGGAGCAGTAGCGAAAGAATAACCATATTTTTCCAAGTATCAGTAAGAATTACTTTACTTTGCGAACATTCAATTTTTATCCATGAAAACTATTATAGTTACAGGATCTAGCCGAGGTATAGGTCGAGAGGTCTGCATAAATCTTGCAGAGAGAGGGCATAAAGTACTAGCAGTTAGCCGAAGGATAGATAAACTTGAATCCATACAAACAACCTCTCTGCACAATCTTATTCCTGTTGAATTAGACGTCAGCCAGTTATCTAAAAATTGGTTAGAAAAAATTTTACATCATTCTAACAAAATAGACGCATTAGTGAATAATGCCGCAGTGCTTATCAATAAACCTTTCAAAGAAACAACAATAAACGACTGGAAATATATTTTTGAGGTAAATCTTTTTAGTGTAGTTAATCTGATACAGGGACTTCTACCCCATTTTACTAAACCTGCGCATATTGTCAATATCAGTAGTATGGGTGGGTTTCAAGGTAGTGTAAAATTTGCAGGACTATCTGCGTATAGTGCTTCAAAAGCAGCTTTGACAAATCTTACAGAGTGCCTTGCAGAGGAGCTTAAGTATGAAAGTATTTATTGTAACGCATTAGCTTTGGGAGCAGTACAGACAGAAATGTTGCAAGAAGCCTTTCCTAATTACACTGCGCCTGTAACACCTACAATTATGGCTGATTATATTGTGCATTTCATTTTACATGGACACGAAGTAATGAATGGTAAAGTGTTACCTCTCTCTATAAATACCCCATAAGTCAATGCACTCATCATCCTCTGCATTTCGTGTGCTCATAAAGTCTATTATTACAAGCAAACCAGTCAAACTTACACGTAAGCCCAAACTACCTAAGCAAAGATTTTCAAGTTTTTTTCTACTTTTGGGGCATGAAGCTATACAGCGTAGAAACAGGTTTATTTAGATTAGACGGTGGAGCAATGTTTGGCGTAGTCCCTAAAACAATATGGCAAAAAACTAACCCTGCAAATGAAAATAACCTCATTTTACTCAATATGCGTGCTTTACTCATCGAATACTCCAACCGATTGGTTCTCGTAGATAATGGATTAGGACACAAATACAACGATAAATTTAAACAAATCTATGATATCAATCATGATAAAAATACATTAGACACTTCTTTACACAAACTCGGTTTTTCAAGAGCAGATGTTACCGATGTGATTTTAACCCACCTTCATTTTGACCATTGCGGCGGAAGCACAGAATGGAATGGCGGCAAAAACCGTTATGAAGTAGCTTTCAAAAACGCAAAGTTTTATGTACAAAAATCGCATTGGGAATGGGCAAATAAACCAAATGCTCGAGAAAAAAGCAGCTTTTTTGCTGAAAACTTACAGCCTATTGCCCAAAGCGGACAGTTAGAATGTATTGAAGGTAATTTAACATTATTCGAAAATTTAGAACTACGGGTCATGAATGGGCATACCGTAGGTATGCAGCTACCTTTAATTACTTACAAAAACAAAAAAATCCTTTATGCCGCAGACCTCATCCCCACACATGGACACATACCTTTACCTTATGTAATGGGCTATGATATGTTTCCTTTGACAACATTACAAGAAAAAGAACCTATTTTGCAACAAGCAGTACGAGAAAACTGGATACTTTTTTACGAACATGACCCTTGTATTGAATGTAGTACGGTTACTACTAACGAAAAAGGAGGATTTGTATGCGGAGAAAAGTTCAGTTTGCAGGATATAGTATAATCTCTGACCCTTATTTATGCGTTGGTTTTTATTGATACTCTTATCTCTTATATGGGGAAGCTCATTTATCCTAATCAAGGAAGGACTGAAAGGATTTAGTTTTATGGAATTAGCTATGCTGCGTATGTTTGCAGCGAGCTCAACTTTGTTTCTATTTGCTTTATTTCATATATTAAAAACACCTTGGGCGAAATGGAAATTTATTATTTTATCTGCGTTTTCGGGTAACTTTGTACCTGCTATTTTATTTGCAGGTGCAGAAACTAAACTGGATAGTGGTGTAACAGGTGTCCTTAATGCCCTGACCCCTATTTTTACTTTGCTTATCTCTACATTTTTATATCATGATAGGGTAGAGCAGGTACAAAAAGTAGGAATTTTAATGGGTTTTGTAGGTTGTGCTTGCATAACAGGCACAAGTGTTTCTATACAAGCGGATAGTAGTGTAATTTTATATGCAGGCATGGTAGTTTTAGCTACGGCGTGTTATGGTATTAGTGTAAACGTGATTAAGCATCATCTTACGGATATACATCCTCTAACTTTATCTAGTCTTTCGTTGAGTGTATTACTATTACCTTCAGGTGGATTTTTGCTAACTACGGATTTTATTCTGCGTGTGCAAAGCATGGATAATTTAACTCCTTTATACAGTATTTTGATGTTAGGGATATTAGGTAGTGCTATTTCTTTGGTTTTTTTTAATCGATTAGTGCAGATAAGTAGTACTTTATTTGCCAGTTCAGTTACTTATACTATTCCGATAGTTGCTTTGGGTTGGGCGGTGTATGCTGGTGAGCGGATACATTTTTTGCATATTACAGGTATGGTATTGATTATTATTGGGATTTATTGTGTTAATAAAAGGTAGATTTTTTTGGGCGTGTCCCTCGCTGCGCTTCGGGTCGGCGTGCTGCGGGCTGCGCTATCGCTTCGGTGCTACGCACTGCTGACGCACCCTTCGCATGCCTCACGCAGCAGTCTTCTGACGTTTTACCTTGTTTTTAGACATATCTTCACTTTATTTGATATTGATTATCAAACACTTACAAGATTAAAATTTTTTACTTTGTTTCAAATGTTGTTACTTTACCTTGTTTTGTATTGATTTTCAAGTATGTACAAGGTTAAACCTTGAATATATGGACTTTACAGAGCGTTTTAACCTTGGATACGCAATTTTTACCTTATTTTGAATTGATTTTCAAATGTTTACAAGGTAAAAATATATTTTGACCTTGTTTGATATTCATTTTCAGATACTTACAAGATTAAGGTTGAATAAATGGAGTTAATTTACTTG
>JANWVW010000209.1 GCA_025056095.1 Bacteroidia bacterium | reverse complement strand
CTTACCATCACAATTGATGTGGCTTGCCCAGTTCTGTAAGTCCATCGTTTGAACAATTTCCCCATTTTTTCCAATGACAAAGTGTGTTCCTACTCTGCCTGATGCACACCTGTTCCAGTACTCCACCACAGGGGTGGGTTTATCGCCCCCTACGGTATGATGCAATACAATTTGGGATTTAGGTGTGCCGTCCCCTTTGAAATGTTTTTTCAGCGGCGCAAAGACAATCTCTGTTTCTTCCATAACCTGATTTTTTTGGTTTTCCTTTGCTACGGAAATGACAAATGCCAACATCGCAGCAAAAAGTAACAACTTTGATTTCATTATATTTATGATGTTTTTATGCAAATACACTGACAATAGCTCCCACAGCTCTTGGGGCAAATCTGCCCGCACCAAAACGGCAATAAAAATTAAACACATCTCCAAGAAATTCGGGCGTTTGGGTAGTAATCATTTTTGGTGGTGTAAATCCATAAAACCACTGTTTATCCACATAAGCAATAGCTGCTTGGCGAGAGTTGACGTCGTTAGTGCCAAAAGCCTGTTTGGTCAAGGTTTGGGTATAGTTAGGGGTGTCTGTGCGCATGCGGATTTTGAAACCGTAGTAATACAACAACACTCCTGTAATTTCTCCCTCACGGCTTTGGTAAGAGTATTGATTTTGAAGGGCTACATCATTGTTGACCAAGTCCCAAAACTGAAATGGCGTAAGAATAAGCGTTCTGCCTTGTGGAAAATTTGCTGCGTCAAACCTTTGCGCCAAAGTAGCAATATCGTTTTTAGTGATAGGTCTAGGGTTGCCTGCCGTAGCTGTGCCTGTGGCTGCAATAACGGGCAATTCGGTAGTGTCTGACGTGGGGGCTATCTCAAACAAAGTTCTATCTCCAATAGCTTTGCTCAAACTATCCCTGTGCGATTTAATGACGCTTTCCATTTTGTCGTAAGACAACTCTATTTTTTCGGGGTTCGTTACCCGCGTGGGCTGTGTAGCCAGGTCGTGCATAGTAACCGCATTGTTGGTGTCTGTGCGGGTGGTAACGGTCATGGGAAGTGTGGGGTTAAATACCGCTTGTACTAATCCCCCTGCAATAGGTACGTTAATTGCGTCATTGGTAGTAAATTGGGAATAATCTACACCATCATTGAGAAAATCATTGCTGGGAATAAAACGCTCCTGGATTTGCTTTTCCCAGATTTCTTTATTAAGTCCTGCCATAGTTTATACTTAAGTTTTTGCTGTTAAATGTCAATATCCTTGCTTTCGCCCTTAATTACCCTTCCTATAGACACCACAAACTCACGGTGTTTGCCGTCAGGAAATTCAGGGTCAATAAATTGAATTAAAACCACCACTTTTAACACGCCTATATTAAAGTTTTTGCTTTGCTCCCGCTCTACCACAATATTTATGCTGTTGTTTTGAGTAGGGTGATAGTCCAATGTGCCATGCCCGGGCATACTGTTCAGGCTGTATTTAGCTACTTCTGTGTTGGCTACATACAGCACGGCTACGATATTGTTAATGTTTGTGGGGTTAAGCACCACGGGGGTAGTGCCGTCCATAATATCCACTTTCAGCAACACATCTTCGCCTTGTCGGATAATAGTTTCTGCCATATTATTGTTTCTTTAAAAGTTCTTTGAAGTATTCAGGATTTTCATTTTTAAGTTTTTCCAAACCGTTGGGGTCTTTTTTTCGCCAGTCGTCCAAAGTCCATTCATTTCGCAGACTGTTCTGTTGAATTTGGCTAAACACAGGAGGTTTGGCGTTTTTAAGAATAAAGTCTTTGAGTTTTTTGGCTTCCTCCATGTTGGTGTAAGCCAAAGCCGAAACCGCCTTTTTAGCTTCCTCGGGTACATCCTGCAAAAAAAATTCAATCTCCTGTTTTTTGTACCGTTCTAACTCCTGCAATAGCTTTTCGTTCGTTTTTTGGATATGGTTGGTAAACTCCATCACGCTTTTGTCTATATACACACTTTGCTTTGGTATTTCACAAAAACCCATTTTGGCAGCTTCCTCTGCGGTCAGCAAGGTTTCTTTGTTCATCATATCTGTCAGCATACTGCGGGTAGCCTCGTCGTTTTTGCCCAAAGCCTGCATATAAATATCAATGATGATTTTTTCTAACTGCTCAATGGTTTCGGCGTGCTTGCGAAGCCCTTCGGCGCTAGCACTGGGAATGTATTCTGAACTGACATTGTGTAAAAGTAAAGTACTGCCCGGGTTCATGTATCGTTTATCCCCTGCCAAAAATGGCAGGACTGCAGCGCTGTAACATGCCCCGTCTACCACTGTGGTTACCTGCCCTCTGTAGTTTTGCAGCAAATTATACATTGCAATACCATCATTTACATTACCTCCATTGCTGTTGATGCGCACCACCAAATTCTCGTTCTTCTTTTGCTGCAAAAATTCAGAAAGAGTATAAGTAGCCCATTCGTTGATGTCAGAATATAAAAAATAAGTTGCCATATACTTTGTGCAAAGATACGAGCCGTATTGTTATAATTTACAGTAAATTACTGTAAAAATCAGCTTTTTACGTAAAAAAGTAGAAAATAGTAGGACAACTACGTATCTTTGTAGCATGGAAGTAAAACCTAACTGTGCCAACAGGAGCAAAATAGACCTACGTGGCCTGCTTCCGAGGGGTTACGGCAAAGAGATTGTCAGCCGATTAAAAGGTAAGTACAGCACCGACCAAGTCTACAGAGTAGCCTGCGGAAAGCTTGTTATGCCTGTTATTGAAAAAGAGCTTTTGAAACTTATTGATGAATATCAATCGGAGCTTCAAGAAACTAACGAGATTAAAGCTAACATTTTCAAAAAATATGGCAAACGTTAAACGCAACGCCAAACTGTTGGCAATGGAGTATTATATGAACAGCGATTTGTCCAACGGACAGATTGCAAAACTGCTTGCCATCAGCGAGCGGACTGTTGATAAATGGGCAAAGCAGGATAAATGGGCAGAAATAAAAAAAGCAAGGGTGGTCAGCGCTACCAATATTGAAAAATTGGCTTATGAGGTAAGTAACAAGTTTATGCAGGGATTAGCCAAAAAAGAGGAAGTGTTGGTGGGGGACATTGACGCCATCGCCAAAATGAGCGCCGCGCTGGAAAAAATATCGGGCAAAACGAACCTGTCCAACCGCATAGCCATTTTGACGGATTTTGTGCAATGGGTACAGATACAACACCCCAACCATGCAGAGGATACAGCACAATTAGCCCAAGAGTATATTAAACAGAAAGCATAATGGCAAAGAAGGAAACGCAAGAATACAGGGATTTTCTCAAACTGTGCGAACAAATTAAAAACTCTACGCACGTAAAAAAAGAAAGCGAAGCGGAGAAAAAGTACCGCATTGACACTTTACTCTCGGACTATAACCAATTTTGCAAGTACTATTTTCCTGACTTTGCCAGCGTAGATTGTGCTAAATTTCACATTGAGGCATGCAGGTATGTAACTCATCATCATCGTTGTAGCGTGATTTTTCGCTGGCACAGGGGCGCAGCCAAAAGTATGCACGCCTGTGTGTTTTTACCCCTTTGGTTAATGGCAAAAAGCGAACTCAAATTCGGAGTAATTGTAGGTAATAACCTCAACAGCGCCAAAAGACTTTTAGGGGACTTACAGGCACAGTTAATGGAAAATCAAAGGATCATTAACGACTTTGGTGAGCAGTTTAAGCAGGGCGATTGGCAGGAAGGAGAATTTACCACTCAAAGCGGAGTTACCTTTGTAGCATTAGGTATGGGACAAAGCCCCCGAGGACTGCGAAGGGGAAAACACAGACCCGATTACATCGTTTGCGATGACGTAGACACGGCAGAGCTTAGCCGAAACAAAAGCCGTATCCAGGATGCCGTGCAGTGGGTACTCCAAGACCTGATGGGCTGTTTTGACATAGGCAATGCAAGATTTATTTTGGCAGGAAACCTGTTTGCGAAAAATTCCATAAATGCCATTTTAGAACAAAAAGGATTTAAGGTTATACTCGCTAACGCTTTGGATGCCAAAGGCAAACCTACATGGAAAGAAAAATACACTGCTGCCTATTTCAATGACATAAAAGCCCGTATCGGCACAAAAGAGTTTTTGCGTGAATACCAAAACGAACCCATAGAAGAGGGCAAAGTCTTTCAGCCCGAATGGATAAAATTTGAGTCTTTGCCTGCGGACTTTTTTCAAAAAGCCAAACTGATAATTTATTGCGACCCTTCTTTTTCTGCAAAAGGCGACTACAAAGCCGTTAAGTTATGGGGTAGATATGGCTTGCGATACTACTGCTTGAAAGCTTTCGTACAACAAACCACGCTCAAAAAAATGATTGAAACCCTGTACCAATGGCATGAACAATATCCTACGGCAGAAATATGGATAGAAGAGCAGTTTGTACAGGAATTTATCATGCAGGAAGTACAGCGGATTGCTCAGGAAAAAGGCTATTTTTTACCTATACGCAGGGATAAAAGAAAGAAGCCCAACAAACTTCAGCGCATCGAAGCCCTTACACCCCTGTACGAAAATGGTTTAATTATTTACGATATCACGCAAAAAAATGACCCTGACATGCAAAGAAGTATAGAACAAACACTTTTGTTTGAAGAAGGTAGCAGCGTAAATGACGATGCACCTGATGCCGACGAAGGCGCTATCTATTTGCTGCAAAAATATAGTTCTGCCATTATACCGAGTAAAAAACTATTCAAAACCATAGAAAGGAGAGCTTTTTAACATGAAAGAGTTGCTTACCAAGCCTGGCGGACAAGGCTTGTTTATAGACGATTTGGTTACTTTACAAAAAGAAGCCCTTTTGGGCTGCGAACAGATTTTGCACAACTTGCAACCTTGTGTATTGAGTGGTTGTGAGGTTAGTCAAAATGTAGACTTAACCTACAACATTACCGCAGGATACGTGTGGTTAGGGGGCAAAATTCGGTTTTTTAGCGGGGAAACCGACATTGCCACCGGACA
>JANWVW010000208.1 GCA_025056095.1 Bacteroidia bacterium | reverse complement strand
TAATAAAGGAAATGCTCAAGCAAGGTATATCCAGAGAAGTAGTCATGCAGATTGTCAAAGTAGATGAGGCATTTTTAAGAAAACATAATTTGATGAGTTAGAATAGTGTTCTATAAATGTGTGAAAATGAGTGTAGAACAAGGCAAAGGGTTTTGATTTTACCTTGTTTAGGGAAGAAATGAAGACAAGAATAGGCATAAAACAAGGTAAATTATCAAAATGCTGCTTGCGTGAGGCATGCGAAGGGTGCGTGAGCAGTGCGTAGCGTAGCGAAGCACCGAAGCGTCAGCGCAGCCCGTAGCACGCCGACCCGAGCGTTAGCGAGGGGCACGCCCAAAAAATTAAAAAATTCAATTACCTAAATAGTAAAACTAACTTTGTTCAAGCTTATTCTCTGTACTTTCCTTTCTGTAATTTTTATCACAATCGTTTTATTCTCTGCTATTTAGCTAGCAAAAAATATCAATCCATTCGCTGTGCACAATTCTGTTTTTGGTAATGTATGGTCTTAAAATACTTAAAAAATTAAGTTTGACACTTCTACGAAACTATAATAACTTTGTGCTCATAAACTTTGGTTAGAAGTTTTAGTGCCACTAACTCACTTTGTGTAATGGAGTATAAAAAAATAGAGATTGAACCTCATACAACCATTTTAAGCACTGAATGGAATCAAGCTAAAAACATAATGAGCAAGTATCCCAAAGAGGATATTTATTGCAAGTACCGTGCAAATAAGATAGAGGTTTTCTTACGTCAATTAGACTTTTATGCTTTTAAGAAAGATGTAGAGCAAGCGGCTAAAAACAATCCAAAACTTGACTTTTTACTACGTATTTTTGAAGCTATTGATAGAATAAAAAGTTACGGAATAAAAAATGGCAAGCGTCTATATGTAGAATATGATGCTGAAAAAAAGGTTTTACACAGAGAAGAAAAAGAAAAAAAGAGAAGCGTAGCATTTTATGCTGTGGAAAGTGGTTTTGAAAAACAAAATCAGGCTTTACCTATAAGTTTTGAAAACCAAATTATTTGTGGCGATAGTGAGCAAGTGCTTAAAGACATTCCTGACAATTGCATTGATTTAATTATTACCTCACCGCCGTATAATTTTGGATTAGATTATGCCCAAAGTCAGGATGATTATCATTGGCAACATTATTTTGATAAGTTGTTCCGCATCTTTGAGGAATGTATAAGAGTATTAAAATACTCGGGCAGGATAGCTATTAACGTACAACCTCTTTATTCAGACTATATTCCTACGCATCATTTTATCAGCAACTTTTTTACTGCCCGCAAAATGATATGGAAAACTGAAATACTTTGGCAAAAGAACAATTACAGTGCAAAATTCAGCAGTTGGGGAAGTTGGAAAAGTCCAAGTAGTCCGTACTTTAAAACCACTTGGGAGTATATTGAGGTCTTTTGCAAAGGTGATTTGAAAAAGCAAGGTAAAAAAGAGGATATTGATATTACAGAGGAAGAGTTCAAGAAATGGGTTAATGCTGCTTGGAACATTGCCCCTGAACGAAATATGGATAAATTTGACCATCCTGCTATGTTTCCCGAAGAACTAGTAAAGCGTTTAATCAAATTATTTTCGTATCAAAATGATGTAGTTTTAGATCCTTTTAATGGTGCAGGGACTACTACTTACGTTGCCAAAATTCTTAACAGACGATTTGTAGGCATAGATATCTCTGAAAAATATTGCCAAACTGCAAGAGAAAGATTGAGAAGCCTTTTAGTGGTATAAAAGTTATTTTGTTTTTGAGATGATGAATAGATACATTAGCAAGGGGCACGCCCAAAATAAAAATAATCTCAAAAGCAAATTAAAAACCTCTTAAATACTCACAAATCCTTATGTTTGCACTATGAAACCCGAATTTATCTTGGTATCTCAATCGCCGCGCAGGCGAGAACTATTACAACAAGCAGGTTTTCATTTTATTTCTACCCACGTAGATACTCCCGAAACGCTCTCTCCCCACTTAAAACCCGAAGAAAATGCCCAAGAAATCGCTAAAAACAAAGTCTTAACCTACCTTTACCAAAATCCTAACTCAAACCTTCCCTTAGTAGGCGCAGACACTATCGTGGTTACAAAAGATAATGAAATACTCGGTAAACCCAAAGATAAACAACAAGCCATCACTTTTTTACAAAAACTTCAAGACAGCATGCATACTGTCATCACAGGAATTTGTATCTACACTGCTCAACTACAAAAGCCCATTACTCGCTATGAATCTACCCAAGTGTATATTGCTCCCCTTTCTATGCAAGAGATTGAACATTACATTGACCACTACCAACCTTACGATAAAGCAGGCGCCTACGGCGTACAAGATTGGCTAGGACTGAGACACATTTACAAAATAAATGGATGTTACTACAACGTAGTAGGTTTTCCCGTTGCTTTATTTTACGCTACACTCAAAGAACTCAAACAAAATCAACAATTTTAATATGACCTTTTCTTTATCCCCATATACCAACGCTATATTAAAAGCCCCTGAACATTTACATTTTCGGTATTTTGAAACCAATACTCGCGAAATTATTCACGGCGATTCTCTTTGCTTTGTAGCCATCAAAGGCAATCATTTTGATGGACATGACTTTGTTTTAGATGCTTTTAACAAAGGTGTCCGAAATTTTGTTGTAGAACGCGAACAAACAGTACAATCTTTACCTGTTAATTATATAGCTGTACCAAATAGCATTCGTTTTTTTCAGAATTGTGTAGCACAGTACAGAAAACAGTTTGGCATTCCTGTTATTGGTATTACAGGCAGTAACGGTAAAACTATTGTTAAAGAGTGGTTGTGTGATATACTCCAAGCTAAGTATGCTATTACCAAAAGTCCTAAATCGTATAATAGTCAAATTGGCGTACCTCTTTCTGTGCAAGAACTTTCTCCACGCACGCAAATTGCCGTATTTGAAGCAGGTATCTCCCAACCTGATGAAATGAAATACTTAGAAGCTATCATTCAGCCTACCCTCACTATTTTGACCAATATCGGCGCAGCGCACCAAGAAAATTTTACTACTTATACTCAAAAACTCTTCGAAAAACTTACTCTTGCCCAAAATAGCCAAGCCCTTATTTACTACGCAGATGAATTTTTATTAGAAAATGTGCCAAAATATCCTCGCCTGCCGAAGCAAGTGATAGCCGTAGGTACACATCCATCTTGCACTATTAAGATTCATACTCATGTTGGCTTAACGCATAGTGAATCTGCTTTTAGCTATCAAGGTTCAAGTTTTGTCTTTCAAATTCCCTTTACTGATGAAACCAGCCTTAAAAATGCCCATTTAGTTATTGGCACTTTATTGTATCTTGGCTTTGACCCACAGCTTTTACAAAGGGAATTGTTGGACTTACAACCTATTTCCATGCGTTTAGAGTGGATTACTGCCCACCCTAGTATCACCCTTCTCAACGATACTTACTCCTCTGACGTAGTTTCTATTCGGCAAGCCGTACAAACACTTATCCAAAGCAAAGGAAATGGCAAAAAAATAGCCATTCTCACGGATTTAGACTATAAAAGTGTAGAAGTCGGTCAAGTGCATCAGACCGTTTTAGAGTTTTTGCAAACTGTACCCTTGCATAAAGTTTTTTTAATAGGAACGCAGTTTTATGCTTTACAAAATCAAGTAAAAAAAGACAATTTTGTTTTTTACCCTTCGCTTAAAGACTTTGAGGCTCATTTACCCATTGAGGAATTGTACAACAGTGTAGTGCTGCTCAAAGGAGCAAGAAAGTATAATTTAGAGCAACTTATTCCCAAAATTACAGAATCCGCGCATCCTACTTACCTCAAAATTAACTTGACCACATTAGCGCAAAATTTAAGGTATTTCAGGGCTTTACTCAATCCTAAAACAAAAATCATGGCTATGGTCAAAGCCTTTTCGTATGGGGGAGGCACTTGGGAGATTGCGCAGGAATTAGCTTACCAACATGTAGATTATTTAGCTGTCGCTTATACAGATGAAGCGGTTTTTTTACGCAAAAAAGGAATTCAGACCCCTATTTTGGTAGTCAATGCTGTGCCGCAGGATGTTATACGTTGTTTAGATTACGACCTTGAAGTGCAAATACATCACTTTGAGCAGTTAAAAAGTTTTCTAAGTCTGCTTCAAAATCAAAATAAAGTGCTTTCTGTTCATCTCAAAGTGGATACAGGCATGCATCGGTTAGGTTTTTTGCCAACTATATTTCAGGAAGTGCTTTCTTTTATAGCGCAGCACAAGAAGTATTTCAATGTTAAAGGAATAATGACGCATTTAGCTGCTGCGGATAATCCCGAGCATGATGCTTATACAGAGCAGCAATTAGCTTTATTTTTAGATGTCGTTAAGCAGTGTAAATTCTTTTATCCTGATGTTTTGGCGCATGCACTCAACACAGCAGGCATATTACGTTTTCCGCAAGCGCAGTTGGATATGGTTCGTTTAGGGATAGGAATGTATGGAATATCGCCCGTATTGCAGTCTTTTGGTTTTGAGGAGATTATGTCTTTGCATACCAAAGTAATTGCTGTACAGCGATATGAAGAGATAGTCAGTATTGGTTACAATCGGAGCGAGTACACAAAAACTAAGCCTAGTTATATTGCAACCTTGCCTGTGGGCTATGGTGATGGTATTTCTCGCCGTTGGAGTAATGGAAAGGGGCGAGTTTTGATTAAAGGACAGTTTGCCCCTGTGATTGGGCGAGTGTGTATGGACATGATGATGATTGATGTAAGCCACATTCCTGATGTAAAAGTAGGGGATGAAGTGGTTTTGATAGGAAAGCAAGGTTCGCTTCAAATTCGTGCGAATGACGTAGCACAGTGGTGTGATACTATTGGCTACGAAATTGTAACAACGATTAACCAAAGAGTTAAACGAATTTATGTAAAGGAATAGATGATTATTTTTTTGGGCGTGCCCTTGCCCACACTTCGCTTGCGCTTGTGTGGGCAAGGTCGGCGTGCTACGGGCTACG
>JANWVW010000207.1 GCA_025056095.1 Bacteroidia bacterium | reverse complement strand
ACTTTGTTCCACAAAGTCAAGTTCTCGCTGTTGAAGGCGTTCTGGATTGTTTATTACGTTTCGACCAGTAAGAAAGGCATATCTTCTACCGAGCTGAGCCGCAAACTGCAGCTTCGTCAGAAAACTTGCTGGCTGTTCAAACAGAAAGTCATGCAAGCGATGGCCAGCACCGGCAAGCATCCTCTGGAAGGCCAGGTGGAAGTGGATGAATTTGTCATAGGCGGTCAGGAAGAAGGTACAAGGGGCAGGAAGAACAGGAAAAAGAAGCTGGTAGTGATGGCCCCATAGAAAAGAGCAAGGAAGGAGTCAAGCGCATCTACGCACGTCATATCAAGAAGGCAGACAAGGCCTATGTGAGGGTCTTTATCAGAGAAAGGATATCGGAGAAAGCCGACATAAGAACGGATGCTTTCTCTACCTACCGGAGCCTGTCGAGGGAAATCTCCAACCTGAAGACCGAGAAATCGGAGAGGAAAGCAAGGAATTTCGAGACAATACACAGGGTGATCATGGGTCTGAAAGGATGGCTCAGGGGAATACACGGCCACGCCGAGCTTGTTCAACACTACCTGGACGAGTACTGTTACCGCTACAACAGGCACTTGATGAAAGAGGGCATCTTCGAGAACCTGATGAGAAGAATGATCGCACACCCGCCGAGAACATATAAAATGATTATCGCTTAAATGCCTAATTCAAAAAATTAATTTATTTTACACTCATTCTTTTTCATCAAGATTTAATTTAATTTCAACAAATATTTTTTTTCCCGTATGTTCATCTATAAAGTAAGCATTTTTATATGGCGGGTGCGTTACTGCTCTAAGTAAATCAATTGTTTGTTTAATTGTAAGTTTTTCATTTAAATTTAATTTTAGTAATTTTTGATAATCTTTTAAACTGTTATAATTACCATCCGGAGCGTAAATTGGCTTATAATTGTATTCTAATATTTTTTTTATGTTTCTTTTTAAAACAATTTTCTCTTTTTCTATCACCTTTCTATATAAAGAAAATGAAGTATCCCATGCTTCAACTTTTACTTCTTCTCTATCTATAATATATCCGTGATCAATTTTATCATCCATACGGTGTAGTGTAACACCTGCCGGCAGTTTGTTTAAGATACTAAAAACATGAGGATAGTAGCCTCTGTTGTACGGATTATATCCCGGATGAAGGTTATAGCATCTTACTTCATCAACTAATTTTTTAGGGAATATTTGCTTACAGTGTATTGAAAAAATCACTTCGTATCTTAAAAACTTTTCTAACGACTCATTTACATCAACAGGTTTTACACCTAATTCAATTAAATTTTCCGGTAGATTTTGTTGAAACGTACAAAAAAAATCACAATCGTAGTTCGAATATTCCTCTTTACAGTCTATAAAAAATTGAAGCAATTCGAAATTATCAGAAACCACAGAAATTTTTCCATAAGTTTTCATTTTATTTTATTGTTTTAAATATGATTTAAACAGATTAATTTTAATGGAAAAAAACAAATATTAAAAACTTGAGAACCAAAGAGAAGTCTGTTAAATTCCCCTTCTGTTTGTCAATCGCTTCTAAGACAAATGATTGTGCATAGGGAATATATACTAGTATTATAAAAGCCAACATTACGAAGATAAATTTTTTAAAATTAAATCACTAATCCGTTCAACTTCATTTTGTACATCGTGATATAGCGGCAGACATAAAATTCGACGACTTATATCTTCTGCATGAGGCATTTTTTGATATGTCAAATAAGGTAATTTATTTAATGAAGGGTAAAAATATCTTCTTGGGAAAATATTATTTTTTCTAAGAATTTCTCTTATATGCAAAAGTTGATCTTCTGAAGAAAGAATAATGGGGAAATATGAATAATTCCATTCTGTCTCGTCTCTAATTTTGAGAAACCTGATTGATTCATTATTTGACAATAATTCTTTATAAAGATCAACAGCTTTTCTTCTCATATTGATCATCTCGGTCATATAAGGTAATACAGATAAACCTAAAGCGACATTGAGTTCAGACATCTTTCCATTAATCCCCAAACCCCAGAATTCTTCTTCACCATTATGTCCAAAATTGTGATGATAATATATTTTGTGAAACAATTCTTCTGAATGGCAAATAATAGCTCCGCCCTCACCGGTATGAAAGAGTTTAGTTGCATGCAGACTCAACGTGGAAACATCGCCATACTCTAATATTGATTTATTTTTGTATTTTACTCCAAAACAATGGGCTGCATCGTAAATTACTTTTAAATTGTAACTTTCAGCAATGTTTTTTATAGCTTCTACGTTACATGGATTACCATAAACATGTGTTGCTAAAATAGCGGTTGTGTTTTTTGTTATCGCAGCTTCAATTTTTTCTTCATCAATAGTAAGGCATTCGGGATGAATATCCACAAAAACCGGTTTACAATTTTCCCACACGATACTACTGGTTGTTGCAACGTATGAAAAAGGTGTAGTTATAATTTCTCCTTTTAGTTCTAAAGCTTTTATGGCTATTTGCAACGCTATAGTGCCGTTTGAAACCAAAAGAATTTTATTGACCTGAAGATATTCTTTTAATTTTTCTTCCAATTTTAAAACCAGAGGGCCTCTATTTGTGACTTGAGACGTATCCCAAATCTTGCGTAGAACGCTTATATACTCATCTAAATCGGGTAAAAAGGTTTTTGTAACAAATATCATACAAGACCATAATTTTATTTAAAACCAGGTAAAAAGCCTCAACTTTTAGAATAGAACATGTAAAAAAATAAAGTAAAGTATAAATCAAAAAAGAAAGTGTAAAATGTAAATATTTGTTGTGAATCGATTGCATAGCACAATACGTTATGAAAACAACGAAGCAAGTAATCATAATGAACAAAAAAATTAACTTTATGATTATCGGAAAGGATACTGATAGACTTCTGGAAACATAGTATGCGTTGATTAGCAATGCAATTAAGTAAAACACTAGAATAGAATACAAATACGTTTCTACACCACCCAAAAATAATGCAGGATAGGTTATTAGCATCAAAACTTTTTTTATAATTTCGAGTTTAAAATAACGTTTTGAATGTCCCACCCCAGCGATTGATGTCACCATCAATGCGCTTAATGGATACACGAAACTGCCTATGGTCATCAACTGAAAAAACCGAGCTGAGATATCCCATTCCTCGCCGAACAGGATTTTAATCACATCATGACTGACAATAAACAAGAGACCAGAGATATAAAAAGAGATAAAAATTGAAAAATTAAAATAATTAAAAAAAATTTCAGTGCGCTTTTCGGAACAGCTTCGAGAAATTATGGGTAAAGCAACATTGGTGAGCGTCCCTGAAGAGATGTTACGTATAAAGTAATCAAGACTCTGTGCTCGATAAAAGAACCCTAAAATCTCTATGGGAAATATTTTCCCTATAATAAAACTATCTATTTTTGTAAAAACCGTTTCAAGCATACCCGAATAAAAAAGATTAGAACCATATTCCCACAATTTTCTCACAGATCGAAAATTTACGAATTTTTGAAACCTCCATTTTGAAAGTATTACATACCCCACAACAAGTGAGATATTCATTGAGATTGTTTGAAAAATCAAAGACCAAACTTTTAAATTATTAATGGCACATATAACGGCTGATAAACCTGATATTATCGTGGAAAATAGATTTACTATTGCAATCTTTTTTAATTCTAAATTTCTGTGAAGAATCGCACTTGGTACTATAGTTAAAGAGTAAAACACCAGTGCCACCGATATTCCGATAAAGTATAATGAGAGATTTGGTGATTGATAGAAATACTGAAGTACAATGCCAACAATCCACAACATAAAAGCAAACAAAATAGATAGAAAAAGATGAAAATTAAATATAGTCGATAGTTGTATCGGGTTAACCTCCTCATGCTGTATTATTGCAGTGCGAAAACCTAGATCAATACATGGGCAAACAATTGAATAGATGTTAATTACCAAGCTATAAACTCCAAATTCAGAGGGAGTAAGCAATCTTGCAAGGATAACGCTGACAATAAAGGTTGAGAAATAATTCAATATCTTTCCCAAGAAATCCCAAAATGCATTTTTAAAAATACTCAAAGCCACAACAAAATTCTACGTAAAATGGGAATGGTGTCGACTCATTTAGGCAATTTAATGAAGTTTTCAAAAACTTATAGTATCTTTTTCTAAATTTTTTTAACCCAGATTTGGTAGTATCCCCAAAAGTGTGGATGGGTGCTTTTCGTTTCAGTCATACGGCCGTGGTACGGGTGGATGAAACCCTCCGGAAGATTTTTGGATGGAAGCGCGTGGCCAGTGCCGTTACATTTACTCGATTTTTTCGCAAGTTTACCTTAAAGGAAAACACTCGGATATTTACTGCCTTGAATCAGTGGTTTTTCAGTCAGCTTCATTTTGATAATTATGTATTGGACGTAGATTCCAGTGTGATGACGCGCTATGGAGAGCAGGAAGGCAGTCGCGTGGGATATAATCCGAAAAAGAGAGGTCGAGCTTCGCATCATCCCTTATTTGCTTTTATCAGTGACTTGCGGATGGTAGCCAATTGTTGGTTGCGGAGCGGAGATGCGAGCAGCGCTAACCATTGCATTGCATTTTTGGAAGAGACTTTCCGGATATTAAAAGGGAAAACGGTTGGGTTATTTCGGGCGGATGCGGGTTTTTGCAGCGAGAAAATTTTTTCGTTTTTAGAGTCTCAGCAGCGACCCATTCCGTACGTGATTGCCGGAAGGATGCATGGATTGTTACAATGGAAGGTAAAAGAATACAAGCAGTGGATAGCACTGGATAAAGGGATTTGGATTGCAGAGATGACCTACAGAGCAAAGGGTTGGAGCAGAGAGCGTCGTATGGTAGTAGTAAAACAAGATGTCGGTGTGCGTCCCAAAGCCGGCGGCAAGGTGCTAAAACTATTTGATGATAGCTCATTTTATGCTAACTACCGCTATCATTGCTTTTTTACTAATCAAACACTTCCGGCCGTAGAGATTTGGGA
>JANWVW010000206.1 GCA_025056095.1 Bacteroidia bacterium | reverse complement strand
GAAGCGTTAGCGTAGCCCGTAGCACGCCGACCTTGTGGGCATGAGCGCAAGCGAAACGCCCACAAGGGCACGCCCAAGAAAAACTATTTCAATTTTGCTCGATTGTATTTACAAGTAAAAAACGTGATAGCAATACTCTCAATTAAAATGCTGTTTTTAATTTACAACAAGCTGTAATTTTTCATTTTCGACAACAACCCAATACTGTCCTGATCTCAAAAGACCTGTATCTATTTCAATACGATTGATACCTTCTGATACAGATGCCGTATACTGGGCTACCACTCTGCCTAATCCATCTATTATCTGTATTGGAATAGATTTAGCCTTTGCTCCGTAGTACTCTATGGCTATTATACCTCCTTTGGAAACGGGATTAGGATAAACAAAAAGTATCTTATCTTTTTCATCTGTAATAAGCCCTGATAAAATGTTAGAATATGCTACTTTGCCGTCCTTGTCTTTTACCGCTATGCGATAGTACAAAACTTTATTTCGCTGTACATTCCTGTCTACATATTGATTATCTTTACAATCCACTGCTATAGTCTCAAAAACGTCGCCATCTGTGCTTCTTTCCACACTAACAGTGTAGGTAGGGTTTATATGAGCTATTTTCCATTTGAGAATAATATCATTGTTTAAGGTTTTTAGGTTGAACTCATCAAAAGTAACCGGTAAAGGAGCACATATAAGCGGACAAGCACTTAGGTTGATAGAGGCAAGGAAGTTTGCTCCACCTGCCAGAACTTCGCCTGTGGTAGTACTTACCTTAACGTCATAAACAGCGTTACCTGTAGCAGCGCTGGCAAGCAAAGTCAAGTTAGCGTCATATTTTAATACACTGTTTCCTGTACCTACATAGATGTTATCGCATGCATCAATAGCTACTCCAAAGTTAGCGCTAAGTGCTCCTCCGGGTATAGCTACACTACCCATCAAAGCCCCTGTTGCTAAGTTTCTTTTGTACAAAGTAGCTCCGTTAGTGTGCACAAAAAAATTATTTCCAACAGCAATACCGTTGTAATTGCCCCCAGCAGGGGGTATAAAGCCAGGTCCTCCGTACCCTATATTGTGTAGTATCGAGATGGTGTAAAGAGTTGCAAAAGTAGATGTAAGTTTAGCAAGCGTGTTGTCTTGAGATACCAAATAAATTTCTCCCGTGGGTCCGACTGTCATACACCTAGTTTCTTGGCTGTACGAGATAGGAGCAGGTGTTATTGAGGATAGAGTGCCTGCTGCTTCATTTAGTATAGAAATACAATTATAGTTAGGGTATGGGAGAGTGGGATCTAAACCAGCTACGTAGCAGATAGATTTGTTACAATTATATGAAAGGGTCCAATTTTCAAAAAAGGTAGTCAAGTTATTATACACTGCAGTACCTGTAGGAGAAATACGCATGATGGCACCATAAAAAGAACCCAAACTACTGAACCATGCAACTCCAAGTAAAAAGTATGCATCCCCCGTATTAGAAACAGCTAAATCTCCATACCATTCTTGCGCTCCTGAAAACCCATAGGGCGTGTTTAAAGTCCATAATAGTGCGCCTGATGAACTATATTTTACGACTTTATACGGATTGTATCCTCCTACTACATATACATTTCCCGCTGCATCTTGCTCTATATCATATACCCGGTTTACAGTAGTGAGTGAAGGATTAATAGTCCATGGGTCTATAACAATTGTTCTATATGTTGAATAGGGGGATATTCTGAATTTCACTATACTATCTTGTAGAACAAACTCAGAGGAAATAACTTCACTCGGATTGTCTGCATAGTATGTATGCGGTGCGTGATCTATAAAATTTCCCCAAGGGCTATAAATTTCAAGATGGCCTGAACTATTCTTTATAGGTAAATCACCTGTGCTGCTCTTATACACCCACGCAATTTGACTTACATCTCCGCCTGGATAAACTACAAAACTATACTTCAACCCCCTCTCTGAGTGAAATACAAATTCCACGTCTATATTGGGATACAAATTCTTGTAAATTACTTTCTCATACCCTGGTATGTTGTATTTACTTTCTGAGTTGTTCAAACTAGCATAATGAAATACTTGGGGTACTTTTTTATCCCCTACTATGGTAATCCAAGGATTAGCATTAAGCCATTTCATGTGTAAGAAATAAGTGTAAGTCTTTAGTCCTGTTAGTTCTCTATCTGGTCTTTCTTCCGCAGGGGGATAGCTAAAAGAAAAAGTGTCTATCCTGTATGAAACGCCCGCAGGTGAAAAATACACTTGTGTTCCTTGAACCTCTGCACCAAAAACAGGTAAACTACTAACTTGATTCTTACCATCAAATTGTCCTTTATTCTCTATAAATACTCTTTGCTCAAATTTTCTCAACCAATTCGTGGATTGAGCCTTTACCGTCATTACTGTCATTAAAATGAGAACAAAAGCAAGCAATAAGGTATATTTTTTCATAGTAATGCCAGTAATCAATGTGGATTTTTGTAACGCACACTATACGAACGAATTTGAGAAAAGGTTTCTTAATCTAATTAACATCAACCAAAAGACATACAAAAAAACTTTTTTGACTTTTATTCAAAAATCCGTATATTTGTACAGTTATCCTGGCACATTATTTGAGAATAGCTATACCATTAACTTTTATTGAAAATGAATATGAAAAAACTATTGGGATTTGTACTTGCATTTGCCTTTTTGAGCAATTTGCTTGCGCAAGATGACTTTATTTCTATTGCTAACCTTGCGCGTAAGGTAGAAGGGCTTAACATTGGAGATAAGGCACCAGACTTTATAGGAACAGACGCAATTACGGGTGCTAACATTCAACTTAATCGTTTTCGAAACAACAACAATGTTCTACTCATGTTCTACAGCAACGCTCTATATGCCGCATCAGAGGGGGCAGACGCTCCTTTGCGTCAAGGTGCTTCCGATCAAATCGCACAACTGATTGAAGGTATGATGAATAGTGCAGACCCAAAAAGCAAAACACTCAAAATAATTTTAGTTACAGGAGACACCCAAGAACAAATCAGGGCACTTGTTAATCAAAACCCCAACCTTACTAAAACAATGAATATCATCAGAGATGAAGGAAACCGTATCATGGATAAATACAACTCTTCTTTCAAAATCAACAAAAATCATCCTGAAGTCAAAGAATTAGTAAGCAGAGGACTATTGAAAGTAAATCCCAAAGATGAGTATGTTACTGGAGTAGTACCTATTATGTATCTTATCAATCGCGAGGGTAGAATTATTGCACAATTCAGCGCACTAAATTTTGAACGCTTACAAGAAGCAGGTGTAGATCCCACTAAAAGTGTGGCATTTTCACTTAACTATATCACAAGCAAAATCACAGAGTGGTAATTGGTGCTAAATCATACTTTTTAGATGAAGTCATTTCCGAAGCCAAAGTGCTTCGGTTATTTTTTTCATAGATTTCTGTCGTGTTTGTAGCAGGTCAAATAATTAAAGCAAAGTTTTATCATCCCTTAAAAATAAGCCTTGTAATTTTTTTATGTTGGAGCATTCTTTACTTCATTTTTGGGGAAAAAATCACTATAAATAGTGGCTGTGGCTACGATGGTAACTTTTATTGCCAAATTACCCAGCACTTTGGTAGTTTTTTGCAAAACCAATCTTTTTCAAAATACTATGTGCATAGAATTTTACCCTGTGCAATAGTTCATTATGCTTTGACTTTTTTTGGTTTTGAATTGTCTTTGAAAAATATAATATCCAGCTTTTATGTTTTGAATACACTGTGTTGGTTATTCAGTATTGTACTGTGGCATAAAATAATGCAGCATTTTCAAATTTCAATCTTGATTCAATGGTTAATGAGTATCTTGCTCTGGATTAACTTTTACGTACTGAAATTCATTTTTTACTATCCTGTATTAACCGACAGCATGGCTTTTTTGGCAGGCTTAGTGTTAGCTTATTTCTACGTTCAAAATAAAATAAAACAAGTTTGTATTGTTGCTTTTTTAGGCTCTTTTGTTTATCCCTTATTTGCGATTTATACTTGTATATTGATTTTATTTCCCATTGATATCAAAGCGCGGGAGCATCAAAACTCTAAAAAGAAATATACGTTTTTGTGGATAACTATTTTGATTGTATCTCTATTTGCGGGTATGAGAACTTACTATGCATACCGAATAAAATATGAAATAAGTGCAGGTTTTCACTTGAATACCTTAGTGTACATGCTTACGTATGGATATGTTTTATATCACTTGCTTCGTCCCTTGCGCTCTTTGAATAAAATTGTAGATTATATCCCAAAACTTAATTGGCAAAGAGTAGTTTTGGTAGTACTCATACTTTTGACTACGGTCCTTATCAAGAGTTACTTATCACGGCATGCACAAATGGGAAGCCCCTCGCAAAATTATTTTTTGCGGTCTATATTTGGAATAGGCTATCACGGAGCTACTTGGATAGCACAATTTTTTTCAGGTTTTGGGGTGATAGCCGTAGGGTTGTACATATTTTTAGCTAAAATAAGCCAAACAGTATTACAGCAAAGTGTAGGAATGTATATTCTGTTTGCACTAGCGGTTTTAATAAACTTGCAATTAGAAACGAGAGTAATAGCAGATATTTATGTTTTTATACCGTTAGGATTAGCCTTGACTTTACAAAAGTACAAGTGGAACATTAACAAAAAACGTTTGATTCTGATAGTGTTGCTGCTAAACTTAGCTATTTCCAAAGTTTATTTGAAGATAGAGGGGAGTAAGTGGTTTTTTCATCCTGTGGAGTTGGCTTGGGTGCCCCAAAACTATGCTTTGAGTACATATTTAATGAAAGATGGGCACTATTGGATTACGCTCATAGTTTTCGCGTTTATCAGTGTAGTGGTGTTTTTGGCGGCTAAAAGGGCAAAAAATTGGGCGGAAGTATAGGTTGTTATGTTACATGCTTATATTTTTTATAGGAAGATTGAATTTTAATTTTTTGGGCGTGTCCTTGTGGGCGTTTCGCTTGCGCTCATGCCCACAAGGTCGGCGTGCTACGGGCTACG
>JANWVW010000205.1 GCA_025056095.1 Bacteroidia bacterium | reverse complement strand
AAAAGTGAAGCTTTTGGGAAGTTATTAGAGTACGTAGCGAAAAATGGTAAAACACACAGTTTGAAGCAAATTAAAGAGCAGCTTATATTGAGCATTCAGCCGATTAAAAGCATGCATCAAGCGGTACAGTGTTTAGAAAATGTGCATTTGAGTTGTGTAATGGTTTATAGTTCGTAATTCTATCAGTTTTGAGATATTTTTTTGGGCGTGCCCCTCGCTGCGCTCATGCCCACAAGGACACGCCCAAAATTAACCTAATAACTGCTCATCAAATCTGATATAACGCCTATCATTCTACTTGCAAACCTTGATAATAACTATCCTTAAACGTGCTGTAATCCATGTAAGAAATGTAATTTTTTACTTCCATAGCAGGTTCTGCAAGAGTTTTACCTATTAACAAATAAGGTATGTAGCAATGTTTTTCAAATACAGTTTTATCTTGTTCTGCAACGGTAACCACTACTCTGCCTTGTCCCTCTCCGAATAAAAATGCATCAGGGCGGATATTTGAAGGAACTTCAATGCTAAAACCAATATCATGTACAAACGCACTTTCAAATAACGTAGTAATAAGACCTCCATCTGCCACATCATGGGCTGAATAAATGAGTTTATGTTGAATGAGTTCGCGTAGATTGTTCTGTAATTTTACTTCATTTTCCACGTTCAAATAAGGTGCAGGACTATATTTGACCTTATGATAACTATACAAGTATTCACTGCAAGCAATATCTGCGGTAATATCGCCCAAAATGTATATTAAATGCCCTGCTTGCTTAAAACCTAAGGACATTCTATCATTTTGTAGACTCTCAATTAAACCGACCATGCCAATGGTGGGCGTTGGGAACACAGGTACAGTAATGTTATCTATCACTGATTGATTATAGAAACTTACATTTCCACCCGTTACAGGAATTCCTAATGCCTCACAAGCTAATTTCATTCCCTTAATGCTATGCACAAATTGCCAATATACCTCCTCATTATACGGATTTCCAAAGTTTAGACAATTCGTTACCCCTAATGGAACACCTCCGCTGCAAGTGATATTCCGTGCCGCTTCTAATACAGCAATAGCGCAGCCAATTTCAGGGTTTGCGTGTACGTATCTGCTGTTACAATCTACGGTTAGAGTGAGCGCTTTTTGTGTGCCTTTTATTTTAATTATAGCCGCATCGGCGGGTTCGTTAATACTCATGTTAGCTGTACCTACCATTCTATCGTACTGTTCATAAATCCAGTGTTTAGATGTGATATTCGGATGAGAAAGCAAAAAGTGAATAATATCAATAAATTCTTGTTTGTTTTTGGGTACAGGGATGTTATCAGGGTTAAACTTTTTAACTTCTTGCATGTAAGCGGGTTCTTTGTAATTTCTATGATAGACAGGTGCGCCTCCACCTACTACCAGAGATTGAGCAGGTACATGAGCTACTAATTCGCCATTCATGTAATATTCTAAATAGCCTGTATCGGTAACAGTGCCTATTTGTACGCAAGGTAAATCCCATTTTTCAAAAACTGCTTGTATTAAATGTTCTTTCCCTTTTTCTGCCACAATCAGCATACGTTCTTGGGATTCAGAGAGTAGAATTTCAAAGGGTTGCATATTAGGTTGTCGGGTAGGGACTTTATCTAAATCGATGCGCATACCTACATTTCCTTTGGCACTCATTTCGGAAGTAGAACAAGTAATTCCTGCTGCGCCCATATCTTGCATACCTACGATAGCACCTGTTTCTATGGCTTCCAGTGTGGCTTCCAAGAGTAATTTTTCTGCAAATGGGTCGCCTACTTGCACTGCGGGTAATTTCTCTGTGGATTTTTCTGTAATATCTTCGGATGCAAAGGTTGCTCCGTGAATACCATCTTTGCCTGTGGCACTACCTACAATGAACACAGGATTGCCCACTCCTTTCGCTACGGAAGAAACCGTTTTACCTTGTTTAACAATACCTACAGACATAGCATTAACTAACGGATTTACAGTATAACATTCATCAAAAAAGGTTTCTCCTGCTACGGTAGGCACGCCGAAGGCATTTCCGTAGTCACCAATTCCTTTGACTACACCTTTGACAAGATATTTGGTCCGCGCATGCGAAAGATTACCAAAACGTAACGAGTTAAGTGCTGCGATAGGTCTTGCTCCCATAGTGAAAATATCTCTGTGAATACCTCCTACTCCTGTGGCTGCGCCTTGGTAAGGTTCAATTGCAGAAGGGTGATTATGGGACTCTATTTTGAAAGCTACGGCTAATCCCTCTCCAATGTCCATTAAACCCGCATTTTCTTCGCCTGCTTTAGCTAATACATATTTTCCTTCTTTAGGTAAAGTTTTGAGCCATACAATTGAATTTTTGTATGAGCAATGTTCGCTCCACATCACGGAATAGATAGAAAGTTCTGTAAAATTAGGTTCTCTGCCTAAAAATTCTACTATTTTGAAGTACTCTTCCTCTAACAGCCCTAATTTTTTAGCCGTAGGTAATAACGCATGCGCATTGATCATAGGGGCAAAAATACAAATAATGCATAAGTAACAGGTATTAAGGTAGTTTAATTCTTATAGATTTTTGGGCGTGTCCCTCGCTGCGCTCGGGTCGGGCTATTCCGCACTCCGCTCACGCTCGGTGCTACGCTCACGCTTCGCACTGCCTTATGGCATGCTCCATAGCCCTCACGCAAACAGTATTTTGATGTTTTACCTGATTTTTACATATATCCCTGCTTTACCTTGTTCAATTTTGATTATCAAACGCTTACAAGGTTAAAATTTTTTACCTCGTTTTAATCGCACTTATTTTATCTTATTTTGTATTCATTTTCAGGTACTTGCAAGATTAAACCTTGAATACATGGACTTGTTATACCCCTTCAACCCTGAGCATATAAGTTTTATCTTATTTTTAATTGATTTTCAATAATTTACAAGTTTAAACCTTGTTTTTTACCTTTTTATCGTTCATTTTCAAATACTTACAGGGTTAAGTATTGAACAAGTGAGATTAGTATGCTTGTGGCTTATCTGCGTGAGGCATGCGAAGGGCGTGCGTCAGCACGGTGCGTAGCGAAGCGCAGCACCGAAGCGATAGCGTAGCCCGCAGCACGCCGACCTTGCCCATACAAGCGCAGCGAAGTATGGGCAAGGGCACGCCCAAAAAATTACAAACTTTTCAAAACCAATTATTTTTGTTCATTTCTGTAAAAACAGTTGTTATCTTGTGGCTTACTTGTATATTTGCAACATGTTTGTAGAAATTATTTCCCCTGAACGTATTATTTTTCAAGGCGATGCCGAAAGTGTTAAATTACCTGGTGCCGCAGGAAGTTTCGAAGTCAAAGATAAACACGCACCTATAATCTCTACTCTATCCAAAGGCGATTTAAGCATCAGCCAAAAAGGTAAAAGCACTACTTTCAAAATAGAGGGCGGCGTAATAGAAGTACTTAACAATAAAGTCAGCATATTAGTAGAAAAAGTATTGTCATGAACATTACACTTATTGGCACAGGAGGCGTAGCTGAAAACTTAGCCGTCGCACTATCTCATCAGTATAATGTTAGTGTAGTGGGCAAGTCTCTTCTGGCACTATCCCAACTAACAGGCTACAATAGCCGCTGGTCTGCTTGTGTAAATTACATCCCTGAACTTACTCACGTCATTTTGATTGCAGTCCAAGATAGCCAAGTTGCTAACGTAATTAAGCAAATAGATTTCTCTATTCTGCACGATTTGCAAGTTATTGCACATACTTCAGGGAGTGTAGGCATAGAAGTTTTTGAGCAACATACCGACAAAGGCGCAGTATTTTATCCTTTACAAACATTTTCTAAAAATCGCATAGTTAGTTGGCAAAATGTCCCTATTTTTATAGAAGCGCACAGTACAGAAGTAGAAAATATATTGTTCAAATTAGCCTCTAGCTTGGAAGCACAGCCCCTTCGTGCAGATAGCCAAAAACGAAAATACATACACTTGGGTGCAGTATTTGCCCAAAACTTTTTTAACTACTTAATGCAAGTAGCACACGAAGTTACTCAAAAACAAGGTTTAACACATACTATTTATTACCCGTTGTTGAAGGAAACTTTACTAAAAATAGCCGATACTCAACCTATATACATGCAAACAGGTCCTGCAAAGCGAAAAGACCTATCTACCATTGAAATGCATATTAAAATGTTGCAGAAAGAATTCCCGCACTACGAAACATTATACCGAATACTTACAGACTACATTATAGAATTTTCGCACAAACAGAAGGATGAGTAGTGCACTTTGGTTTATTTTATTTGGATTAGGTTTAGTAGGAGGTTTTTTAGCGGGCTTGTTGGGCATAGGAGGGGGATTGATTTATATTATTATTTTGCAGTATGTTTTTAAGGAATACGTTCAAGATACCTACGAAATTACGAGATTTATTTTAGCGAATTCTATTTTTGCTACTTTGTTTGCGAGTTTATCGAGCATTGTAAGGCAGATTAAGCAAAAGACTTTTTACGGCAGTGCTTTACTTTGGGTGGGCGTGCCATCGGCTATAGTTTCTATGTCAATAAGTTATTTTATACAGCAAAGCAATTGGTATGATAAACGTACTTTTTTAGTTGTTTTTAGCGCAATTTTGGTTTTAACCATCGTCAAAACTTTGAAGGCAGCACGGCACACACAAAAAAAAGCAGATGAAAATAAAGTTTTTACTGAATTAGCGTACTGGAAGTATGCACTTACGGGATGCATAGCGGGCATAGTTTCCCCCTTAACAGGATTAGGCGGGGGAATAGTGATTGTACCTATGCTTTCTACTTTGTTTAACTTATCGGTTAAGAGAGCGGTGAATATTTCAGTTTCTTCTATTATTGTGTCAGCTTTTTTTAACACTTTGGTGTATATGTACAGCAGCCCTGCGATTGAGATAAGCATGCATACAGGCTATATTGCTTGGGGGATTGTTCTTCCGATGATACTTGGCGTTTTGATAGCATCCTATCTTGGGACTATGATAGCATACAAGTTGGAAGGTTATTC
>JANWVW010000204.1 GCA_025056095.1 Bacteroidia bacterium | reverse complement strand
ATTAAAACACTTCTTACAATTTGATAGCCAAAATATACCTCATTTTATCTTATGGAACTGGATAGAAAGCCACACATTTCAAGTCAAATTTGCCTATCGTTTAGACCAACTATCTCTTTTAATGGGCTTAATTGTTACAGGAGTAGGGGGATTGATACACTTGTATTCCATTGGCTACATGTACAAAGATGAAGGATTTTACAAATACTTCGCATACTTAAATTTATTCATTTTTGCCATGAACAATTTAGTCATGGCAGACAATTTAGTAGTCTTATTTTTAGGTTGGGAAGGTGTAGGAGTGTGTTCGTATTTGCTGATAGGATTTTGGTATGAGAAAAAAGCATACAGCCAAGCCGCAGTAAAAGCTTTTGTAATGAACCGCATAGGTGATTTTGCCGTTTTAGTGGCTCTGTTCATGATATTTAGAGAAGTAGGTTCCTTAAACATAGTAGATATTCAGCAAAAAGGTTTAAGTTCAGATATTATTGCTTGGGTAGCGCTGTTATTGTTTATAGGTGCAACGGGCAAGTCTGCACAAATTCCGCTATTTACTTGGTTACCAGATGCTATGGCAGGACCTACGCCTGTTTCTGCGCTCATTCACGCAGCTACTATGGTAACCGCAGGAATTTATTTAATTGCTAAACTTTCTTTCATTTACGCGCTTACGCCCCAAGTCAATTTACTCATTGCGGGCATCGGAGCAATTACAGCTATCTTTGCTGCATCTACAGCTATTGCCCAAAACGATATTAAAAAAGTATTGGCATACTCTACAGTTTCGCAGTTAGGATTTATGTTTTTAGCTTTGGGTGCAGGTGCATATACTACGGCTATTTTTCATGTTATGACGCATGCTTTTTTCAAAGCCTGTTTATTTTTAGGTTCAGGTTCAGTAATTCATGCTATGGAGCATACCCATGCCGTAGAGGACCCGCAGGATATTCGCACTATGGGCGGATTAGGTAAGTACATGCCTACTACTCGAATCACATTCTGGATTTCTACTTTGGCAATTGCAGGTATTCCACCTTTGGCAGGTTTCTTCTCTAAAGATGAAATATTAGGTAAAACTTTCGCAGCAGGGCACGAACATGCTTTGTACTATTTCTTTTGGATAATAGCCATTACTACGGCACTGCTAACTGCCTTTTACATGACTCGCTTAGCTTACTTGACTTTTGAAGGAAAACCCCGTTTTGATGCAGAGCATCATCCTCCTCATGAATCTCCCGCAGTAATGACTATTCCCTTGTGGATATTAGCCGTTTTAGCCATTGTTGGTGGTTTTGTAGGATTACCCGAATCGTTACATTTACCTAATTGGATAGGCGAACATTGGTTAAAACCCGCTACGTACAATGCTGTGCATCATGCAGATATCGCTGTTGAGATGGTTTTAATTCTACTTTCTGTGGCTATTGGTGTTTTTGGAGTGTTGTATGCCCGCAAGGTATATCGTGATAAAGAATTGCATGCCGATGCGGATTTAGCACGTAGCTTTGGTAAGTTTTATAGAGTATGGCAAAACAAGTATTACATAGATGAGTTGTACGAAAATATATTTGTAGAGCCCTATACAAGATTGAGTGCAGGTGCTTTACGTTGGATAGAAGACAATGTTATTGATGGTGCAGTTAAAGCCGTAAGTAAAGTGATTGAACTTTTTGCAGAGTACGCGCGCAGACTGCAAACAGGACAAGTGAGCAATTATGCTTTGTACATGGTTTTAGGCATTTTGATTATTTTGAGCTACTTAATGTTCAATTAGGCATGCAATTGAAGTTTTTTATTTATTTATTTTTATTTTTTGGGCGTGTCCCTCGCTGCGCTCGGGTCGGCGTGCTTCGGGCTACGCTATCGCATCGGTGCTGCGCTTCGCTCCGCACTGGGCTAACGCCCACCCTTCGCATGCCTCACGCAAATAATTTCAATAAAATCCGCAGCATATTATTCCTTTTTGCGTTTAGCTTGCTTACCTTTTCAGCTTGTCATAACCCTGATAAAGTTCCCAAAGATGTGTTAGCTCAAAAAAAGATGGAAGCCGTTTTGATAGACATACACATTCTAGAAGGGGGCTTGTTAGTTATGCCTAATGCTGTTTCGTATAAAGAAGCTTATGCGGCAATTTTCAAGAAGCATAACATCACAGCAGAGCAGTATGAAAAAAGTATTAAATTTTATCAAGAGCATCCGCACATGTTATTTAACATATATCAAGCAGTCTGTGATAGCTTAGAAAACCGAATTAACCAATAAATGGAGAAAATTATCATCGCTGCAATTGATTCACAAAGAGGAATAGGTTACAAAGGGACTTTATTAACTCACATTCCCGAGGACTTGAAACGTTTTAAGTCTCTTACTATCGGACACACGTTGATTATGGGCAGAAAAACGTGGGATTCTCTACCCAAAAAACCTCTACCTGATAGAAAGCATATTATTCTTACCCGCAGAGCAGATTTTAAGGTAAATCAAGCGAATGTCTTTGTAGTTCATAGTATAGAGCAAGCTTTTGAGCTTTGCGCTGTTCAAGCTTCTGAAAAAGTTTTTGTCATAGGCGGAGGTCAAGTTTATCAATTAGCGCTACCGTATGTAGATACCTTAGAACTGACGCACATTCACGGCACTTTTCCTGCTGATACTTTTTTTCCCCCTTATGAAACAGAATTTGTTTGCGTTTGGCAAGAGAAACATGAAAAATATACCTTTGCTAAATATATTCGTAAAATGGCAGCTATTAAGTTAAGTCAATCGTAATGAGTTTAGAAAGCTTACCCTTATTTTTCGTATCTTTGCAGGATGACCAATAAACCTATTAACAAAATTATTAAAAACGAAATAAAGTTAGAACCTGAAATCATTGACGATAAAAAAGTTCAGTACTCTTCCTTTGATAGCTATGTCAAATTTATCGTGTTTTTGATGTTGATAGGGATACTTTACATTGCTTATACAAATAGGGCTGAAAACACACGAAGAAAAATTCACAAATACCAACAGGAATTGAAGGAACTAAAATGGCGTTATGCAGAGTCGCATGCCAAGTTAATGAAACATACCCAACAAGCTCATATTGCTCAAAAAGCAGAAACATTAGGCTTAAAAATGTTACAAGCCCCACCCATTCAATTGATAGTTCAGCCCAAAGAAAAATAAGCTTATGCGCAGCAGATTAGCATATCTTCTACTGTGCTACACACTTTATACTTTTGCAGGTCAACCTTATTATGTCGTAACTTGGTATGTGGATTTAGATAAAGAAGCCCAAAAAAACAAATTCTCTTTTGCGGAAGTAACCGAATATCTGTATCACCAAGCACGAAGCTCTAAAAGCTATTTTTATGCAGATACACTCTTCAAAATCAAAATTGATGGACAAAAGCTTTTGGACTACTTGTATCAAAAAAATCAATCTATTGCGGGCTACACCAGACTTTGGGCTACAGAAGAATGGAAACTTCGCGACTCACTTTGGATAAGCAAAGTAAAAGCCCTTGCCTACGAAAATCCTAACTTAGCTACAAACGACCTGTATAAAAAAATATATGTAAATCCCAAGTTCATTCCAACTATACTCAAAGAAATTAAAATATCGGGCTATTACTTGGATAGGGCACTTATCCCTTTTGGTCAATGGCTTAAAAAGCACTATTTTGATTACAATATAACTTACACTTCTTACCCACTACCTAATAAGCCATACAAGTTTTTTTACGACATTACCATAGACTCGCCTGAACCCAAAGAAATTCAATTCATATTTGATTTTTTTCCCGCAAAAAATGTGATTTTTGATCGTACCTACAAAAGAGATAAAAAGATAGAACAAAACTTTATGCACTTACCTCAATACAAACATGAAGATGAAAACGAAAAATTTAGAACGTGCCTTGTTGAGTTTTTACAAAAAAATAAACTTTTGAAATACAATTCAGATATAGAAGAGATACTTCAATTGCCGAGCAACTTAATTTTTTACTTTAATGCCCTAAAAACCAAAAATGCTTTACAGTGGACAAGCATTCGTGTCTATCTTACAGCAGGCAAAGCTGCAACTGTACCTCAAATATTGTGTGCTTATCTAAACCAAAATAAAGTAAAGTCATTGAGTAAATACATAAAGAAAAAAACAGGTTCAGAACTAGCTGAATACTTTGTAAAAGAAAAGATTGATTTTTTGGTTTCTCACATCAATAACAGTTTTGCCAAAGACATAGAGGAAGGACTATTCTTGAAAGACTACTTTTTAAGTTCAGAGTTTTGATTACTAAATTACTTTTTTGAAAACACTTTTAATTTTTAACTTAAATTACGTATATTTGTGAAATGAAACATGTATTGAGCTTGCTATTTATTACGGGCATCTTCGTGTCAGTGTTATTGACAGGCTGTAGAATGGAGTGCTCAACGCCTCAACCCCCAAATAAAAGGGAAATGTTAGTAGGCAAAAGATGGCGGCTAACCGAAATCAAAATTGATGGGTCAAATGCTGCGTTGACAATTGCTGACATAAATCGGCGCAGAGAATACTTTAATGACAACACTTACCGCATTACGTATACCGATGATCCTCAATTTATACACACAGGTAGGTGGACATTCCAAAACAACGAAACTTTAATTGTGTATGATCTTAATACTCCCGCCCAAACTACAGAAGAAATTCGGTATATTTCTCCTGATTTGTTGATTGTCAGAAAAGTAGAAACAGGAAGTACAAAAGACTATACTTATATTGTAGATGTAGTGCCTTAGGTTATAGCAGCTATAGTTATGGGTGCTGACTTTTAATAAGTTAAGCGTAAAAGGTAGGCATAAAAAAGCCGAAGAGGCTAATACTCAAAATTGCAAGTTGCATGAAAGAAAGTTGAATTTTTTCAATCTGAATGAATTTGATACCTTTTAGGAATTAAGTGAGTGGTATTATTGAAATAATTCCGAATTGCTTGGATTGGAAGTGTGTTTGTTTATTTTTTTGGGCGTGCCCTTGTGGGCTTTTGCCCACAAGGTCGGCGTGCTACGGGCTACGCTAACGCTTCGGT
>JANWVW010000203.1 GCA_025056095.1 Bacteroidia bacterium | reverse complement strand
GCGATAGCGTAGCCCGTAGCACGCCGACCTTGTGGGCATGAGCGCAGCGAAACGCCCACAAGGACACGCCCAAAAAATAAAAACTTTGAGAATTCCTTTTTGTATAAAAGAAAAAATAGAGTTAGTGCAATCCAAATAGCTGCGGCAATTTACACTAAGCAAAAACAACATATTCAATAACTTTGAACATTGAATAAAACTTCGGAGGATAAATGACAAAGAAAAGACAAAAATCAGGAACTAAAACTAGCGCTTTTGGTACCAATCATAGGATTAACCACGACGCAGAGATATTTTACAGTTCTAACCTGTATGCAGAAATTGAAATTAAACCTGCCCCTTCTACTATTGAAAATGAAGTGCCATTAGAATATCAAAATAAAATCATACAGCACACTGCAGAAAATATGTACCACCTGCCCGATAACTGCATTCATTTGATGATTACTTCCCCACCGTACAACGTTACCAAAACGTATGACAAAAATTTACTCTTTTCTCAATATTTGAGCTTGCTTGAAAATGTATTCAAAGAAACATACCGAGTATTGGTCAATGGGGGGCGTGCTTGCATCAATGTAGCAAATTTAGGCAGAAAGCCCTATATTCCCTTATCGGATTATATTTCTCAAATGATGACAAAAATAGGCTACAATATGCGAGGAGAGATTATTTGGCACAAAGGTGCAGGAGCAGGAGTTTCTATGGCGTGGGGAAGTTGGCTATCTGCATCTAATCCTGTTCTACGTGATACTCACGAATATATCTTGATTTTTTGTAAAGGCGATTTTAGCCGTGAAAGTAAAGGTAAAAAAAGTACAATCTCAAAAGAGAACTTCATGGATTGGACTAAGTCTGTTTGGACATTTAACCCCGAAAGCGCTAAAAAAGTTGGACATCCTGCGCCCTTTCCCGAAGAGCTTCCTCATCGCTTGATACAACTGTTTTCTTTTGAAAATGACGTAATCCTTGACCCTTTCATGGGTAGCGGTACTACGGCAATTGCTGCCCTAAAAAATAAACGCCGTTTTGTCGGATATGAGATAGAATCACAGTATATCAAGCTTGCTCAAAAGCGAATAGAATCTTTTTCTCACCAAATAACTTTGGACATATAAGAAATTTGAACAAAAGTAGAAACAACCTATCCATTTTAGTGCTTTTTCAAAACCTTGTGAGATTTAGTAGTTAGATTTATTTTTTGGGCGTGCCCCTTGCTGACGCAAGGGTCGGGGCATTCCGCACTGCGCTTCGCTTCGGTGCTTCGCTAACGCTACGCACTGCCCTTGCGGGCATGCTTCATGCCCCTCACGCAGATGACCTAAGCAATTATGTCTTTACCTTGTTTAAGATTGAAGTACAACCACTTACAAGCTAAAACTTGGCATAAGAAACAAAGAAATGGCTTTTTCAGAGATCCTTTGCGTGAGGCATGCGAAGGGCGTGCGTCAGCACGGTGCGTAGCGAAGTACCGTAGCGTTAGCGTAGCCCGTAGCACGCCGACCTTGTGGGCATGAGCGCAGCGAAACGCCCACAAGGACACGCCCAAAATAAAAAACAACAATATAAAAAACTGTTTTTCAAGCACATATAATAAAAATATTTTTCTCTAAAAACTTGACTCGTGTTTTTTTAAGAGATTTGCAACACTTTTGAAAGCAAACCTTCACAACCTAAAAATGCCAAAAAATGAACGAAAATAACGCAATAGGAGGAGGATACATTCTGGTGTCAAGTATGGAAAAGTATTGAACCGCCGATTGAACTAGAATTTGAGTACTGACTTTCTAACTTAACATGAAAAATACATTTTTATTTTATTTCACGCTTTATACTGCATTTTTGACTGCGCTTAAGACCGAAGCGCAGGATATTCTGCTTAAAGGTTCTGTAAAAGACAGTCTTACTCGAGAACCGATAGCAGGGGCAATTCTTACCATTAAACAGCATCCGCAGGGATTGATTTTACAGTTCGGAGAAACAAACAACAAAGGATATTTCGAAATAGCAGCCCCTAAAAAGCCGAATTTAACTTTGGATATAGCTTTGCTAGGCTATAAGACCCGCTCATATTACATAGATACCACTAAAACCACACAGTATTTTGATGTTACACTTATTTCTACAAGTATTAACCTCAAAGAAACAATAGTTATTGAAAATAAACCTCAAGCAGAAAAGGATACATTAGAATACAGGCTAAAAGACCTTATTCAGGCAGGCGATAAAAAATATTGAGGATGTGATTAAGAAAATACCAGGTGTAGAAATAGACCAAAAAGGAAAAATCACGCATAATGGCAAGCCTATTTCTCGCATACTGATTGATGGTGATGATATCAAAGGAAGCAACTATCAGAAAATTACAAAAGTATTGCCCGCCCAAGCCGTAGATACTATTCAGATTATAGACAAATATTCAGATAATCCGCTACTTGCTAAAATAGAAAGTACTGATGAGAAAATCCTTAACCTTAAACTCAATGCCAAATCTCGTAATGTATGGATAGGGGATTACACACTTTCGCTAGGGGTAGATGCCAACTACCAACCTCGCTATACTGCCAAAGCAGAACAGATGCTTTTCCGAAAAAAATTCAAAAACTATTCTTTCTGGTCGTACTAATAACACAGGGGACATTACCGACATTGACATCAGCAAAACCGCTGATTTCTTTTTTTCAAGTAGTAACATACAGTTGCTTGACAATACTAGTCAAGGTATACCTCAAACACCTGCCCTGCTCAATTTATCTACTTACAGTTCTATCTCGGATTTCAATACACCGATTACCAATTTTAACCAGCACTACAATGCAGAGCAGGCTTTTCTGCTCAAACTACCCAGAAAATGGGAATTGAAAGCTACAACATCTTTCACGACAGGAAAAAACCAAATGTTTCAGGCGTATACGCAGGGCTTTATTTTACCTAATTCAGATACTGTCAAAAATACAGAACGCTACGCGCTTGCCTACAAACCGTTGTATACAGATATTCATACCTACCTATCCAAGCTTAAATCTAAACACCTCATCCGTTGGATTAGTGGTTTCAATTACAGTCAGAAGTTCCATTTTGAGCAGATTGTTTTCAATGAACAACCTTATTTTCAGCAATTGCGCACTTTCAAAAAAACGGTTTTTCAGAACGTAGAATACACTTACCAAATTACTAAAAAACAGGCTATACGTGTTTTGGCACTATTCCAAACCGATTTTGATTTTGTGCAGTACTATTACCTTAACCGCAATCAGTTTTTTACTGTATTGCAGGATACCGGTTATGCTAATATCTATCAGACCATACGACAGCCTTACCAAAACGCCAAATTGAACGTTATTTACAACACAAATTATAGAAAATACTACTTCACCGCAAACATTGGTGCAGAACAGCAGCAACAGCACATTCAAAGCTTTTTATTTACCGATTATAGTACTTTTTTCACAGGTACAAGCACTCTCAATCAAGTAGGAAAGCTGCTTTCGCAACGCATATACGTTTATATGCAGCACAAATACCAACAACAAAATTATGCATTCTCTCTGACCACCGAAACAGGTCATCTCAATTTTATTTATCAAACAAAAGAAGTACGAATGCCTTATACCCTGCCCCAAGTTAGTGCCAGCTACAACAAAAAACCTTTGATGACTTCGTTCAGTTATGAAAGAAAGTTAGAAATTAGCCCTTTTGACCAAGTATTTGGCGGCTATATTTTGCGGAATTTTCAAAATGCTTCCATAGGATTAGGGCGGTTTAACCTTTCACCTATTCACAAATTCAGTTTTACGAATTTTTTTACGCCCGGGCAAGGCAAATTCAAATGGAATACTATGCTTTTGTATAGTATCATTCAGCGCCCTGTATTGTATCGGAATTTGTTAGATAATACCGTAGCTACTCAAAACCAAATTGCTTTTGTTGGTAAAGAAAAATCCAACACTATGCTCATATTCAATACTAATGTGTCCCAATACATAAAACAGATTACATCAGCTCTACGGGAAAAGTATAGTTTTAATCAACTCAGGTATTTTAATCTTGTCAATGGTGTGGAGAGAGTGAACACGACGTATTCTCACAATTATGCTATAAGCATGGGATCTGGATTTAAGTTACTTAATTATTATGCAGAATTGCAGCAGCGGCACAGTTATTCCGTAGCGGTTGGTCAGTCAGGTACAAATACTCGGCAGTACAATCAGACTACACACTTGTTTTTAGATTTAAGCTGTAGTCTGTTTCAAAAGTTCAGGGCTGGTATTTCTAACGAGTACCTTATTATACGCGGGCAGAAACTCCAAGCACCTTATTTTGCTAGTGCGTTTGCAGAATACCAAAAAAATCACTTTTGTGTAGGGATAAAAATTCATAACCTGCTCAATAATTCGCAGTTCAGAGAGATAAACCTCACGGATTTCAGTTATACAATTGAAAATCAACGCCTTATGCCTCGTTATATACAGTTACAAGTAAGCTACTCGTTGGGGAAAAAATAGTTATTAAAGAATTTCGGATAGTCAATTTTTTGGGCGTGTCCTTGCCCGCGTTTCGCTTACGCTCATGCGGGCAAGGTCGGTCTGCTGCGGGCTACGCTGACGCTTCGGTGCTTCGCACTGCTCACGCACCCTCCGCATGCCTCACGCAGCAGCTTTTGGATGTTTTACCTTGTTTTTATACATATTCTTGGCTTCATTTCTTGCCTAAATAAGGTAAAATAAAAGCCCTTTGCCTTGCTTTACACTCATTTTTAGATATTTACAAAGTTAAATGCTATTCTAACTCACATCAAATTATGTTTTCTTAAAAATGCTTCATCTACTTTGGCAATCTGCATGATTATTTCTTTGCTCATACCCTGTTTGAGCATTTCCTTTATCATTCTGATTTTTTCTTGCTCTGCGCGTTGTTTTTCTTGCTCTAATTCTCTTTCTTTTTGTTCTGCGCGTTGTTTTTCTTGCTCTGCACGTTTTTTTTCTTGCTCTAATTCTTTTTCTCTTCGCTCTAACTCCTGTTCTAATCTCTCTCTATCTCGTTCTACCATCTTAA
>JANWVW010000202.1 GCA_025056095.1 Bacteroidia bacterium | reverse complement strand
CAGATAACAAATGACAATGACGATGCAGCAGTTGTAAATGCTATACAAAAATACCGAGATTCCTCGGTATTTACAACTTTTAGACATGAGATATCCGCAGTCGACACGTTGTAAATGCTGTACAAAAATACCGAGATTTCTCGGTATTGATAACAGATAACAAATGACAATGACGACGCAGCAGTTGTAAATGCTATACAAAAATACCGAGATTCCTCGGTATTTACAACTTCTGATTCTATTATTTCTTTATTTATAAGTTGTAAATGCTGTACAAAAATACCGAGATTTCTCGGTATTTACAACAACAGACATTCTTCCCCTTCTAAAGTAACAGTTGTAAATGCTGTACAAAAATACCGAGATTCCTCGGTATTGATAACAGATAACAAATGACAATGACGATGCAGCAGTTGTAAATGCTATACAAAAATACCGAGATTCCTCGGTATTTACAACAGGTACGCACTACTTAACCTTGAATTATCCTATTTTTACCCTGTTTGATATTCATTTTCAGATACTTGCAAAGCTAAGTTCTCAATAAATGAGCTTAGTTGTATAGCCACTTGCGTGAGGCATGCGAAGGGCAAGCCGTCAGGCTTGGTGCGAAGCCCCCCGCACAACCCTCAACCCCTTGACCAGGGGGTGGGCGGGTGGGGCGCAGCACCGTTAGCCCGCAGCACGCCGACCTTGTGGGCATGAGCGCCAGCGAAACGCCCACAAGGACACGCCCAAAAAATCAAACAAACTTAATCAACTCATATTCATCTTAAATTTATGTATTTTTGCAGACATGGTAAAAATAAGCGTGCTATATCAAGGAGAATTACGCTGCTTAGCTACTCACCAACCCTCACAAACCCAACTTCACACCGATGCACCCACAGATAATCAAGGTAAAGGTCAGAGCTTCTCGCCCACAGACTTAGTAGCCACAGCTTTAGCTACCTGCATGATGACTATTATGGGTATTAAAGCCCAAGAAATGAACATAAATCTCACTGGTACTCACATTGAAATAGAAAAAATTATGACAAATAACCCCCGCAAAATTGCTGCACTCCCCGCAAAAATTAAATTTCCTACTCTATCTCTGGATGAAAAATCCAAAAAAATATTAGAAAATGCAGCCCTAACCTGCCCCGTAGCTAAAAGCATCCACCCTGATATCCAATTTACCGTAGAATTTGAATGGTAAAATCTGTACGCCCCTTTGCCCTTTTTTGTTCGGGAATATTAACATTGCTTTTATTACCAAGCTGCGCGCACGTAGTACCCCTAACAGGCGGTGAAATCCCTAAGCGCACTCCAAAAATAACCTATCAAAATCCTGAACATAAAGCTACTAATGTACCTATTACTACCTCCAAAATCACCCTCAAATTTGATTGTTACATCAAGTGTAATAATCCTCAACAAGAGTTTTTTATCTCTCCCCCTATTCTACCCGCTCCTGAAATTGAAATTAAATCTAAATCCGTAGAAATAAAGTTAAAAACTCCCCTACAACCAAATACTTGTTATACCATACAAACTAACGGTACTATTCAAGAGTATTACTCGGCAACGCCGCTCCCTCCTCAAAATATAGTATTTAGCACAGGCAACCAAATAGACACCTTAACGCTCACAGGTAAAATACGAGATGAACTGGGAAAAAAAATTCCTACCATGTACGTGTGTGCATACACTAACATTCCAATTGATAGCATAGGTAAAATAACCCCGCATTATGTTACCCAAAGTAAAGAGGATGGCAGCTTTGTGTTCAAAAATATTCGGCAAGGTTCATATTACTTGCTTGCACTCAAAGATGTAAATAACAACTTCAAAAAGGATTTGCCTAATGAAATAACAGCAATTCTACCGCAGAAAATTCAAGTTAAAGATACCATAAAACCCGTTCTAACCGTATTACATGAGGTTGGTCTGCCCGTAAAAGTACAACAAGTGGATACCCTCAAAAATGTTGTTCGGGTTACTTTATCTAAGGGTATTTTGAGGGATAGTACTCGTTTACAAGGTCAGAAAGCGTATTTGCTCAATGACCATAAAAAAGTGTATTTTACGGGAATACGTATCAACGAACCGCTTATCCTTCGTACCGTAGATAGTATGGGCACACCTAAATTAGATACACTCAAAGTTAATAACACCAAAGGAAAGTGGAAGGAAAAAGCTACTCTGCTTAAAAATTCGATTATGCCTAATGAACCCCTCATTTTTTATGTAGAAATTCCTATACAATGGCACAAGGCAGCTTTCGAGATATATCAGGATAAAAAGCGAGTGGATATTCGTACAGATAGCAATGCGTTTGAATTTAGAGTGTATCCTAAGCAAGGTTTATGGCAAGAGGGTTTAAGCTATCAAATACGGTTTTTATCTGTATCTACAAACATAGATACAACTGTCAAAAATTTCACTGTTTTACCTGAAAAAAACTTTGGAGGCATTACAGGGAAGATACAAGGTAAAAAACAGAATGAAATATATTATTTTGCTTCTGTGGATATACCGAGTATGCGTTATAAGATAGAGGGTGAGTCTTTTAGTTTTACCTATCTCAATCCTGGGAACTATCATTTTATTTGTGTGGAGGATGCTAATCAAGATGGTATATGGAATGGGGGTAGTTTTGAAAAAAAAGAGTTACCTGAAAAAATACGTTATTCTAAGGTATATAATATACGCCCAAATTGGATATATGAGGAGGAAGTAGTCAAAATACCATGAGGCATATATGATTATGTTTTTTTGGGCGTGTCCTTGCCCACGTCTCGCTATGCTCGTGTGGGCAAGGTCGGCGTGCTACAGGCTACGCTATCGCTTCGGTGCTGCGCCCCGCCCGCCCACCCCCTGGGCAAGGGTAGAGGGGTGGGCGAGGGGCTTCGCACCGTGCTGACGCACGCCCTTCGCATGCCTCACGCAAGGGTGCCGCAAGTAGGCTAAGTCCGCCCATTCAAATTTTTAACCCTGTAAGTACTTGAAAATGAACACTAAAAAAGATAAAAAATACGTTTTGACCTTGTAAATTATTGAAAATCAATTGAAAATAAGGTAAAGTTTGGAGAATCAGGATTAAAGTTTCGTAAAAAGTTCATGTATTCAAGGTTTAAGCTTGTATATGCTTGAAAATGAATATAAAACAAGATAAAATAACACCATTTGAAATAAGGTAAAAAATTTTAACCTTGTAAGTAGTTGATAACCAATATTAAACAAGGTAAAGCTAATGCATGTTTAAAAATGAGGTAAAACATGGAGATACGGTTTGCGTGAGGGATACGGAGCATGCCGTTAGGCAGTGCGAAGCGTGAGCGAAGCACCGAGCGTGAGCGTAGTGCGTAGTAGCCCGACCCGAGCGCAGCGAGGGACACGCCCAGAAAAATAAAATTATCTTTAAACTCAACATAACTTTTAGTCCATAAAATGAAAAAGCGCGAGTTGTAAGCATGAAAAACTCGCGCTTTGTATGTTTTTAATTTTGTTATCAGTGTATTACAGAGACTTTTTTAGACACATTGATGAATTGCCCCCTCGTATCTCTACCTGTGATTGTAACTACATAAATACCGTTTGGTAGGTTGCTCACATTGAGTTGGATATTATTATTGCCTGCAAACGCATTGTATGTAGTGGATTGTACTGCTCTACCTTCCAAGTTTAGTATTTGAATAGTTAAGTTTGTGGGGTTTTTCAAGTCCATTGTCATAGTTAAGTTGTCAGAAGTAGGATTTGGATATACGTTGACTTCTGGAGTGAAATATTGTGCGGTGTTCTGAGTTATGCTGTTGATTCTGCTTGTAGTTCTGTACCAGCCACGCCCGTGGGTACCTAAGTATAAGTAATCTGTTTCGCCTGTAAATACGTACTGAGGTACGTTATTTGTACCTATGGTTACATAGGCACTATAATAGAGAGGTTTCATAGACAATACAGGTACGCGGGGCAATCCATTTGGGCGAGTGTTACCATCAAAGTCATTGAGAGATACCCATGTAGCTCCTCCATCTTCAGAAGCAAATACGCCTAGCTCTGTACCTACGAATACTTGATTTGTATTGTAGCGATTTACCTCTACACAATATGCAGGGCATTGTGGGAATCCATTAGTACCGCCAGGAGCGTTGAGTTGTGTTGCACCTGATCCGACAGTGGCTACTGTGGTTCTAGTAGCTGCATCATTTATTTTAACAATGTATGGAGCACTTGTACCACTTTGCCAAGAACCTAATGTTATATATAACTGCTGTGGGTTCTTAGGATTAGCAGCTAATCCCGTAATATACCTGCCTGATGCGTTAAATATTCGTGTAATAGAGTTAGATATTTTCAAAGAGTCCCCTGAATAGAAGTATTTTATCCTATATACATTACCCCCTTTTGTGCCTACATAAAGAACACTGTCCGCGTCCACGGGAATAGAGAAACAGGAAGCTTTTTGTATAGCTTTTGGACCTGTGAGCGGTGTAACTCTTTTCCACCTGGGAGTTTTACCTAAGTTAAAGGTGTTTCCATTAGTAATCCAAAGACCTTTTTTTGTACCTATTATAGTGTATGCAGAGTCTCCATTGTACTGGTGGGGTTCATGGCATATTAAGTCCCATTTAAAATCTACACCATCATCGGGAAGATCGTCAGGACCAGAGGAAGCGCCTGTTTTATCTATGTTGTTATCATAGAAAGGTCCGGCTGATATATTTCCATTAGCGGGGTTAATCGCAAAACGGAGTAGTACCCCATTGTACATAGTGATTAGTCCTGTAAGCGGCTTCTTCTTAGAGCAGTATTGGTCAAATCCATCTCCACCTAATAGCTCTGTGGCTTTATTTAGAGAATTGTTACCGGCATCTGTTCGGAAGTTTGAACCGTTATCTTGCGTTCCTCCCAGTACAGATCCGTCGGGGGCTACGTCCATATCATAGAATTGGAAGGTAACAAAGTTGTTGGGTACGTAAGTAAAGCTGTAGCCTCTATTGTTAGAGCGGAATACTCCCCCGTCGCATCCTGCAAACAGTTGATTGGGATTAGATGGGTTGAATGTTATGATGTGCTGGTCCGCATGAATGTATTC
>JANWVW010000201.1 GCA_025056095.1 Bacteroidia bacterium | reverse complement strand
GTAGCTGCACACCTATTGGCAGACATTTTAATAGTAGATGAAGTGCTTGCTGTAGGCGATGCCGAATTCCAGAAAAAATGCATCGGCAAAATGAAAGATGTAAGCACGGGAGAAGGAAGAACAGTGCTGTTTGTGAGTCATAATATGGGCACAATCAAAGGTTTATGCACAAGGGGAGTTCTAATAAAAAATGGGCGTATAGAAGGAGATGGTGATGTCCTATCAATTATCAATCAATATTTGAAAGGAATTAATCCGCTTGATGGTGTTTTTGAGATAGGTAAGTATGATCTTAACGAAAAGATAATTATTAATTATGTTGTGTTTAAAAATCAAAATGGCGAAATTAAACAGAGTTTTCATATTGGTGATAGTCTCACTGTGGAATTGCACTGTGTGGCAGTAGAGCGTATTGAAAATCCACTTTTTTGGATTGGGGTAGAAAGTGAATATGGGTCACTATTTGGTGCAAATTCGCTCATAGATGGCTGCTCACCAGATTATGTTGAAGGAAATTTCGTCATCAGTTGTACTTTTAAATCTTTGCCATTACTTCCTCAATCTTTTACTGTTTGGGCGGGAGCGCGAGATAAAAGCGGGATGAACTTTCTTACTAAATCCAAAGAGATAGGTTATTTTAACATCATAACTAAATTAAGTGATGTAGGTTTCAATAGTGTATTATCTGATACCATAGCTGCCAATTCATCTCCTCTAATGCTTCCATATCAATGGAATTTTGGTAGTGGAAAGAAATATAACGTAAATATTGAAAATTATATCCGATGCTAACGAATAAATCCATACTTGTAACTGGCGGCACTGGCTCATTTGGGAAAAAATTTGTTGCTACCATCTTAGAAAAATTTCCTGATGTAAAACGCATCATCGTTTTTTCAAGAGATGAATTGAAGCAATTTGAAATGTCTCAAATTTTTCCCCCTTCTAAATATCCCCAAATTCGCTTTTTCATCGGTGATGTTCGCGACAAAGACCGCCTAATGCGTGCCTTTGAACAAGTAGATATTGTTATTCATGCTGCTGCTCTCAAACAAGTGCCTACCGCCGAGTATAACCCTTTTGAAGCTATAAAAACTAATGTTATTGGGGCTCAAAATATCATTGAAGCTGCTTTGGATAGTGGTGTAAAGAAAATAGTGGCTCTTTCAACTGATAAAGCTGCCGCTCCCATTAATTTGTACGGAGCTACTAAATTGTGTTCTGATAAACTTTTTATCGCTGCTAACAATATGATTGGCTACCGCGACATTCGGTTTTCGGTAGTGCGCTACGGCAATGTAATTGGCTCGCGTGGTTCGGTAATACCTCTTTTCTTAGAAAAACGCAAATCGGGTGTTTTGCCTATTACACATCCCAAAATGACACGTTTTAATATTTCCCTGCAAGAAGGTGTAGATTTGGTACTTTTTGCTTTGGAAAATGCTTTAGGAGGTGAAATTTTTGTACCCAAGATACCTTCTTATAAAATTTTAGATGTTGCTGAAGCCATTTGCCCACATTGCGAAAAACAAATAATAGGTATAAGACCTGGCGAAAAAATACACGAAGAAATGATTACCGAAACTGATTCGCTCAACACCATTGAGTTGGAAAAGTACTATGTTATAGTTCCTAATATTCCTTTTACTTCTTACGAGGATACAATGCAAAAATATCTTTCTTATTACAAAGCTAAAAAAGTTCCTGAGGGTTTCAGATACTCCTCGGGGCAGAATACTGAGTGGCTAAGCGTAGAGCAAATCAGAGAGCAAATTCGCTTGCACGTAGATAGTAGTTTTAGCGTTTAAATTCAAAAGAATGCATGAACCCCATACATTACGGAAAGCAAGAAATAACTGCTGAGGATGTTGCTGCTGTACTTGAAACTTTACAAAGTGATTTTCTGACACAAGGTCCTAAAATCGCTGAATTTGAACAAAAATTTGCAGACTATATTGGGGCAAAATATGCTATTGCCGTTGCTAACGGAACTGCTGCTCTGCATCTTTCGGCTTTGGCTTTGGGCGTGAATGAAAAAAGCAACGTTATCGTATCGCCGCTTACTTTTGTTGCTTCGGCAAATTGTATTCGCTATTGTGGGGGAAATGTTTTCTTTGCCGACATCAATCCTGATACACTTACCTTAGATGTCGATAAGGTAGAAGCCTTAATTTTATCCAAGCCCAAAGGCTTTTTTCAAGGAATTATCCCCGTTGATTTTGCAGGATACCCTGTAGACTTGGAGCGGTACAAGCAATTAGCTCAAAGATATAACCTGTGGATTTTGGAGGATAGTTGTCATGCTCTTGGGAGCTATTTTTTGGATAGTAAAGGACAAAAGCAGACTTGTGGAAATGGGAATTTTGCTGATGCTGCTATTTTTTCTTTTCATCCAGTAAAGCATATTACCTGCGGTGAAGGTGGGATGATAACGACCAATCGCAAAGATATTTACGAAAAACTTTTACTCCTGCGAACACACGGTATTACCAAAAACCCTAAACTTTTGTTCGAAAATCACGGCGGCTGGTATTACGAAATGCAAACCTTAGGCTACAATTACAGACTCACTGATTTTCAAGCCGCCTTAGGTATTTCACAACTCAAAAGAGTCGATGAAAATTTGCAGAAACGTAAAAAAATTGCTCAACATTACGACAAAGCATTTGAAAATCATAAATTTATTCAGAAAGCCCCTTTCCACGAAGGTAATTCGTATCATTTATATGTTATACAAACCGAAAAACGCAAAGAATTGTATAATTTTCTGCGAACGCAAAACATTTTCTGTCAAGTTCATTATATTCCTGTGCATTGGCAGCCCTATTACCAAGCATTAGGCTGGAAAAAAGGCGATTTACCAGAGGTAGAAAAATACTATGAAAAATGCTTGTCTTTACCTATATATCCCACCCTCTCCGAAAGTGAACAAAACTACGTAATAGAAAAAATTTTTACGTTTTTTGATGAAGAGAATAGGTAAAATATACTTCCGTGCAGATGGAAACGCACAGATAGGCTTAGGGCATATTACACGTAGTTTGGCTCTTGCCGATATGCTCAAAGAACATTTTGAGATTTACGTCCTTATACAAGAGCCTTCGACAGAAGTGCTGGCTCAAATTCAGGAAGTTACAGAAAACATTATAGTTTTGCCTTCAACTACTGATTATCTTGCAGAGGCTCGTTATATTGCCAAAAATTTCCTTACAGGTAAGGAGGTGGTGGTTTTAGACGGCTATAATTTTCAGACAGAATATCAAAGGATTATCAAAAACACAGGTGTAAAATTAGTTTGTATTGATGATTTGCACGCTTGGCATTTTGTAGCTGATGTGGTGATTAATCACGCAGGAGGGGTGAAAGAAACAGATTATTCTTGCGAGCCATATACAAAACTTTGTTTGGGCTTGGAATATGCTCTTTTGAGAAAACCATTTTTAGAGGCGGCTCAACAAGAGCATACTATTGAAAAAATTGAAAATGCTTTTATTTGTTTTGGCGGTAGCGACCCGCATAATTTCACTGAAAAAGCTTTGCAGGCTTGTTTAGAAGCAAAGATTTTTAAGGAAATTCATGTGGTGGTAGGAAGTGCATATCCTTATTTTGAGCAAATAAAAAATTTGACAAATCACGAAAAAAATATATTTTTGTATCAAAATCTCAATGCCCAAGACCTTTGTAATGTAATGAAAAAATGTCATTTGGGCATTGTACCTGCAAGTAGTGTAGCTATTGAATTGTGGTTTATCAGAATGAAAGTAGTTATGGTCATTATGACTGCTCTGAATCAAAAGGAAATCTATCAAGGTCTAATACAAAAAGCAAACTTTGTAGGGTTTATCAATAGTTTTCCAAGTCCAAATGATATTATTCAAATTATTTTAAGTCATAATTCTGATAGTGCATCTGAACATTTGCAAAAAAAGAATTCACTAAAAAGTATATTTTATTCATAATGCTTAATCAAATTCAAATTAAAGACAAATTTATAGGAAATAATGCTCCCTGTTTTATTGTAGCAGAAATAGGTATTAATCATAATGGGGATATGCAGCTTGCTAAAGAAACTATTTTAGCTGCTAAGCAAGCGGGGGCTGATGCAGTAAAATTTCAGAATTATGAAACAGAAGATTTCATTTTAGACAAAAATTTAACTTATGAGTATATTTCCAATGGGAAAAAGGTAGTAGAAACTCAATATGAAATGTTTAAGCGGTATGAACTGAGTTTTGAACAACTTGAGGAATTAAAGAAATATGCAGATGAGGTAGGTATTATTTTTTTTAGTACACCAACAAGTTTGAGGGGAATCCAAGATTTAGAAAGATTAGAGGTTCCTTTGTTAAAAAATGGTTCAGATTTTCTTGTTAATTTGGAAATTATTGCTCAAATGGCAAAAACAGGCATACCTACTGTGATTTCAACAGGAATGGCAACTTTAGCTGAAATAGACGAGGCAGTTAGAGCTTTTGAGCAAGCGGGGGGCAAAAAATTGATTATATTACATTGTATATCGTCTTATCCTACTCCTCCTGAAGAGGTTAATTTATTGAAAATAAGATCTTTACAAAGTGCTTTTAATTATCCTGTGGGCTTTTCAGACCATACTGAGGGAGTAGTTGCAGCAATAGGTGCAGTAGCGTTGGGGGCTTGTTTTATAGAAAAACACTTCACGATAGATAACAATTTGGAAGGTCCTGACCATAGATTTTCCTCTAACCCGAAAGAATTTAGGGAGTTAGTGGAAGCGATAAGATTCTTAGAAAAAGCAATGGGAAGTTCAAAAATAGCTCCTACCCAAAAAGAAGAGTTTGGCAGATTAAATTTCAGACTTTCCTGTGTTGCTAAACGAAATTTATCAAAAGGTGAAACTATAAAAAAGGAAGATGTAGCTTTTTCAAGACCAGCAACAGGTATTCCGCCTAAATTTGTAGAATTTCTCATTGGGAAAAAACTTTTGAAAGATGTCAAAGCAGGTGAACCTTTTCAATTTAATATTTTAACTTTATGACTAATTTTGATGAAATCTGGGAAAAAGAAATTTATGGGCAAGGAAAACATTTGAACAAGTATCCCTTTGATAATGTTGTGTCTTTTGTATTCAAAAATTATCCAA
>JANWVW010000200.1 GCA_025056095.1 Bacteroidia bacterium | reverse complement strand
TTTTATGAAAATTGGCAAAAAAAGGGCATGCCTAAGCGCAAAGCGTTTGAAGTAGCGCAGAAACAAATTCGCAAGCAGTACAAAGAGCCGTATTATTGGGGTGCTTTTGTGATGATTGAATGATATTTTTATTTTGGGCGTGTGTTGCCCACACTTCGCCGCGTTTGTATAAGCAAGGTCGGCGTGCTATGGTTACATGCGGAATGCCGCAACCCTTGCATTAGCAAAGGGCACGCCCAAAAAATTAAACTTTATACAACAAAAATAGCCTTAATCTTAAATAAAAGCAGAATCACATGTCTGCCCACTGTAAAGATTTGAGAGCAATTTGCCAGTCCTTTTCTCGGTTTAAGTCAATAGCACCGTAAAGGTTAGTTTGAGTATTAAACGCGCATATCGCTACGTATGTACAGTTTTGACGAGTGAATATGGGCATTTCATAATCTTTGTAGGTAATAAATTCTGTGTTTCCCTTTTTATACTTTTTGACAATATAATTTTGCAAAGTTTTGTTCTGATATACTAATGTCAATAAAGGAGATTGATAAGAGTTGTTCCTGTACCAAAGAAGGAGTATAGGTTCCTGCTTTTTGTTCTTGATAACTTGCGCGCCTGTGAGAGTGAAATTATCCCATTGAGGGATGGCTTGAAGTGTATTGTCAAAATATCGTTTGTTAACTTGCACAATATCTGCCTGTAAGAGTAGTGGAGCTTGCTTAAAATTAGCTTCGTAGATATCTACCACCTCTTTAGCAAGCAAATGCTGTGAGGTGCGAGTAATACGGTATATAAACAGGCTAAAACCCACAATAAACGCAAAAAATGTATATATGATGAGTTTTACTCTTCTACTCATGTTTTTCCTTTGATTCTGTCTTTAATACTTTGTATCAAAGACATAGAAACAGACATATTTTGTAGTTTTGATTTGAGCAACTCTTTAAAGGATTTTTCAATGTGATACTGCTCTAAGCAGTTCTGACAATCATCAATGTGGTGAAGGAGCTTAGTTTCTTCCTCTTTTGCAATTTCACCATCCAAAATCATGTTTAGTTTTCGTATCACTTCATCACAATCTATATCCTTGTTAGGCTTTTCGTTTTCATTAAGATTATCTTTGTTGTCTTTATTTTCCATACTCTGTTTTTTTGGTAAGTTAGACATTTTTTTACAACTATATTTTTGTTTTAAATAGTTTCTTGCGTTTCAGTTTCTTCGCTATCTTCATTTTCTTCTGCTTCTTCGGTTACTTTGTATCCTAATGAAGCCGCATATTTAGCAAGCATCTCTTTGAGCATTTTTCTGCCCCTATGTAAGCGAGAGCGTACTGTTCCGATAGGTGTATCTACAATCTTAGCAATTTCTTCATAGGTAAATCCTTCAATGTCGCAGAGCATAATGACTGTTTTGAAGTCTACGGGCAGTGCCATAAGGGCGTTAGAGACTTCATCTCCTAGTAGTCCCTTAAAGACTTTATCTCGGCTATCCACAGGGTTATAGTTATTTTTTTGGGAATGAAAAATGGTTTCTGCTTCTTCATAGTCTATTTTGTTAGGTTCTTTAGACTGTTTTCGATAATTGTTAATAAAGCTGTTTTTGAGAATGCGATATAGCCAAGCTTTAGCGTTAGTGCCTTGTTCGTAACTTGCAAAAAAGCGATATGCTTTTAGATAGGTTTCTTGTACTAAATCATTGGCGTCATCTTCGTTGTTGGTCAAACGATAGGCGAAGGTATAAAGAGAGTTGATATGGGGAAGCATTTCTTTTTCAAAAATGAGGTCTATTTCCTCTTTTGAGAGGGTGATGGGTTTTAGTTCTTTTTCAAGAAAGTTGTCTGCATTCTTACTTTCTTGCTCTGTATTCTGCTCTGCAAGAGGTTCGCTACTCGTATGTTCTTTTATGTTTGTGTTTTTTTTTGTTTTCATAATTCATCAGAGTATGTTGTTAATTTGTTTTGTTCGGTAAATAGCTTCGTTCATAAAGATTTCTTGGGCGTGTATACGCTTTTCGTTGGGTTTAGGTGTGGTTTTAATGTAGTGTCCGTCGCTTTGTAAAATATAGGATTGGGTATTGTCTGCAATCATGACATCGAGAATGTGTTTTAAGCGTTCGACAATATGTTTTTCCTTGACTAATAATAAAACCTCAACTCGTTTATTTAAGTTCCTTGGCATCCAATCTGCACTGCCAATGAATACTTTTTCTGTATTACCGTACTTAAAATGAGCAATTCTGGAGTGTTCTAAATACCTTCCCAAAATACTTTTGACCATGATATTCTCACTCAAACCAGGTATGCCCGCTTTTAAGCAGCAGATTCCTCTTACAACCAATTGAATTTTAACGCCTTTTTGAGAAGCTTCATAGAGGGCGTCAATAATTTCTGTATCTACTAGGGCATTAAGGGCAGCGCGAATAAAGCTAGGGTTTTCAGGTGTGTGATGTTCTATGGTTTGCCGAATGTTGTATAGCAAAGTTTGTCGGATATTTATAGGGGCTACGGATAGCATTCGCCAAGAGTCTTGTTTAGAGTATCCTGTTAAAAGATTAAATAATTCAGCTACATCACTACCTATTTCATCTTGGCAAGTAAGAATGCTGATATCTGTGTAGAGCTTACCTGTATTTACATTGTAGTTTCCTGTACCAATATGTACATATCGTACAATTTTATTTCCTTCTTGGCGGACTATCATTAGTAGTTTGCAGTGAGTTTTTAGACCTAGTAAGCCATATACTACATTTGCACCTGCCATTCGTAGCTCTTCTGCCCAAGTGATATTATGGGTTTCATCAAAGCGGGCTTTGAGTTCTATCAATACGCTTACTTGAATACCATTTAGGGCTGCTTCTTTGAGGGCTTGTACAATTGGTGAATGAGCCCCCCCTGTGCGATATAATGTTTGTTTGATAGCTAATACATTAGGGTCATTAGCCGCAGTTTTGACTAAATCTACAATTACATTGAAACTATCATAAGGATGGTGTAAAATAATATCTTGCTTCTTAATGGCTTCAAAAATATCTCCTGTTTCTAAAATTACTTTACAAGGCGCAGGCATAAAAGGGGGATCTTTGAGCTCGGGAATATCTAACTTGACTATCTCCATAAAATCGTTGATGTTGAGATACTCATCAATATCGTAAATGTCATTCTCCTCTAAATTCAATACAGATTTGAGAAAAGCACGCGTGTCCGCATCTATTTTTTTGCTTACTTCTAAGCGTACTACTGTGCCTAATCGCCTTTTACGTAGCTCTTTTTCAATCAATTTAAGTAAGTCATCTGCTTCTGCTTCGGAAATCTCCATATCAGAATTACGCGTAACCTTGAACTCCTCCACAGAAAGCACTTTCATATTAGGAAAAAGAGTGTCTATATGTTCTTCAATTAAATGTTCCATTAAAATAAAATCGTGATGATGAGAAGTGTTATGTATAGGTACAAAACGTGGCAAAATGCGAGGTACTTGTACTACGGCAATTTTTCGCTCCTCTTTATGTGAACCTTTAAGTATCACTAATATGTTCAAGCCCAAATTATTAAGCGGCGGAAAAGGATGAGCAGGATCTACTGCCAAAGGCGTAAGCACAGGAAATACTTGTGCATAAAAGTACTCTTTCAATTCTTGTTTTTGAGTATCATTGAGTGCCGAGTAACTACGCAAACGAATCTTATGCTTGCGCAGTTCAGGTAAAATTTGCTCTTGTAAAATTTTACTTTGTTTTTCTACCAAAGGATGTAAAAGTTCAGAAATTTTTTGTAACTGCTGTGCAGCAGTAAGTCCATCAGGGGATAAAGTATTGACTTGAGCTTCTACCTGGTCCTTTAAGCCCGCTACACGTATCATGAAAAACTCATCTAAATTAGAACTAAAAATTGCTAAAAATTTTAATCTTTCTAAAAGGGGATGATTCGGGTTACATGCTTCTTCCAACACTCTTTGATTAAATAGTATCCAACTCAATTCTCGGTTGTAGTATTTAGGGTGATGGGATAAAATGTTCATAGCAAGAATGTAACCTACAAAAACGGTAAAGTAAGCAAAATTACATAAAACTGAACATAAAAAACTAAAATGAATGCATTTGCTAAAAATGTAACAGCGGTCAGTAAGTGCTAATTTTTTGTCATCCAACTCAAAGCGTGCGTTCTAAATCCACTTATATGGTATTGCTGCCATAGGTCGTGGTGTAACTAAGAGTGCAAAGCAGTATATAGCTTACGCATCAGGCGATGCTAACTTATATAATTGATTTGCATGGACGGTTTGAACAGGGCTTCAAAGTAAAGTTATTCAATGTTGGTCAAACATTTGTTTAATTTGTTGGGTTAGGGCTTCGTTTTCTTCAGGCAAAAGAGGTATATGCATTTTAGGTTTATCAATTTTAATGTGAATCAGTTCCTCAAAAGCTTGTTGCATGTAATACGGTACAGTTATTCGCACACTTTTGTAAAGGTCATACACAAATACATACACTAAAAGCGGATAGTGGTTGTGCATGTAATAATCCTTAATATCAATCCAACGGATGATATTTTTAATAGGTGCATATATGTTAGTTACAATTCCTTTGTTAGTTACTAGTATTGTTGCGCCGTAGCTCAAAGCGTTGTAAGTAAGCACTGCACCTATAAAAGTGAAAACGGAGAAAAATATCAAACTAGAGTTAGAGTATGAAATGGCATACAAGGATACTAGCACGCACCCTGTAATAACGACGGCTAAGCCTATTGCGTAAAAAACAACTCTGGGGCGTTTCCATTGAAAAATAACATCTCTGTGTCTCAACTTAAATGTAAATGCTATTAAGAACCACAAAGGTGCTACAAGCACAGAATAGACCATTAAAGCATACTGTAAAATGTATAGGTATGACATGCTATTAGCTAACTTTTGCTTGTGGACAAATATACAAAAGTTTACACAAAAATGAATTCGTGTTAAGGTAATTTTTGCTTAAATTTTTTATCAATTGTGGGGGAGCTTAGTAAAATGAGAATTGTGGGATTTTACTTTTTTAATTAGTATATTTTTATTTTTTGGGCGTGCCCTTGCCCACACTTCGCTTGCGCTTGTGTGGGCAAGGTCGGCGTGGTACGGGCTACGCTGACGCTTCGGGTGGTAGGGTGGGTTCGACCCTGGGGCAAC
>JANWVW010000199.1 GCA_025056095.1 Bacteroidia bacterium | reverse complement strand
AAATTCCTGAATCAAATTACTTTGAAAAAATTATCGTACAACCATAAAAGAAAGGAGAAGTAATATGAAAAAGTTAAAGTTAATCTTGCTCTTTTGCTGTTTGGGCTTAATCGCATTGAGCCAAAGTGTGCCTGAATTTGAATTTACCATAAAAATTAGGGACAATGGAGGTAACAAAGACAGTGTAATCATTGGCTATGATCCTATGGCTACGGATAGCATAGACGCTTCCTTCGGAGAAACACTTATCCCTTACACTACTCCCTTTGATAGTGTATTTGAAGCCAGAGCATGGGTACATAATCCCACTGCTACATGGGAAGGATATACTAAAAAGCAGATAACTGATAAATATCAATTCTTGAATCCTTGCATTACGAGTTCGGGAGGTCATATACAGGTAATTGTATTTGTCCGTGCTAAGCGAAAGAATTTTCCTTTGACAGTAGAGTATAATCACAGTTTATTTGTACCCAATTCCTGTCATGACTCTACCTTGTTACAATGGTATTTTGAAGATGTTCATCCTGAAGACGGTCCGTATCACTTGTTAAGGGATTTTAGTTCGGGGAAGATAACACTTCCTTATAGTATAATGTACATGTCTAGCTATTACCGTATGGATTTTGAGACATACTTAAATTGTTACAACAGTTCGGGGGGAGTAGTAACGGACACGGTGTATGTATGGAAGTTTATCATGGCGGGGTATGACTTTTATCGTTACTTGTATCTTGCGTTAAATGTGCAAGATCAGAGCATACCTCAACTTTCTGCATTGGTGTATCCCAATCCTGCGCGAAATGAGGTACGTGTAAGTATCCCTGAACCTGCATGGTGTAGTATTGTGGATGTCAGTGGCAAGGTAGTGCAGAATGTATATTTACAGTCGGGTAGTAATGTGTTGGATGTTAGTAATGTTCCCAAAGGTTTGTATTTACTGCGGTTGCAGGGTAAGAATAAGTTTTATCAGCAGAAGTTGGTGATAGAGTAGAGATTTGGAAGCCCACTTTATAGGTGGGCTTTTTAGTTTGTTTTTTGGGGTAGTTGGGGGGTTATTGAATTTGCGTGAGGCATGCGAAGGGCGTGCGTCAGCACGGTGCGCAGCGAAGCGCAGCACCGAAGCGATAGCGTAGCCCGTAGCACGCCGACCTTGCCCACACGAGCGTAGCGAGACGTGGGCAAGGACACGCCCAAAAAAATAATAGTGATTTTATCTTATCACACGTAAAATTTTAGTGTACTATAACTATACTTTTTACTTAATTTTCTCAACAACCATAAAAGCAGTTTCTAGTGCGTAGTAGGCGTCATACATATTTACAGGGGGTTCAGTATTGTTGATAATAGCATCATAAAACGTTTCTAACTCCATTTTAATGGCATTTATAGGAGGGGTAGGTAAAGCTTCATAATGCAAATTTTCGGGCATTTGACCCATTTCAAGAGCTTTTTTTAGTTTTTCGCGTGCGTCAGGAGCATGCATATCTTTGAGCTGAAATATTTCAGCTTTCTTTTCTAAAAAATCCATTGTAATATAAGCATCTTGCTGAAAAAGGCGCATTTTCCGCATGTTTTTCAGACTAATTCGGGATGCCGTTATGTTAGCCACAGCACCATTAGAAAAAGTAATCCTAGCATTAACAATATCAGGAGTTTCACTGACCACAGCTACGCCGCTAGCATCCACTTTAAGGACCTTTGCTTTTATCATACTCTGTATTAAGTCAATATCGTGAATCATCAGGTCTAATACCACAGAAACATCCGTTCCTCTGGGATTAAACTGCGCTAAACGATGGCTCTCTATAAACAAAGGCTTAGGACCGATCTTCTCAACAGCTATAAAAGCAGGATTAAATCGTTCAACGTGTCCTACTTGAATTTTTACCTTGTGTTGAATAGCTAAATTGATTAAATCTTGCGCTTCATCTAAGTTAGTAGTAAAAGGTTTTTCAATAAAAACATGTTTTTGAGCTCGTATTGCTTTACTGGCACAATCATAATGGGCAATAGTGGGTACTACTACATCTACCACTTCCACGTTTTGTATTAAGGCATCTAATGTGTCAAAATAGGGTACGTTTAGCTTTTGAGATACCTCCTCTGCTGTGGGTAAATGAATGTCATATATTCCGACTAACTCATAATTTGGGATTTGCTTAATACAATTGATATGAATTTTACCTAAATGTCCTGCACCTAAAACACCAATTTTGAGTTTGCGTTCAGTCATGGGGTTTATTTTAGATTATGATACACATTTTGAATATCATCGTCTGCTTCTATTTTTTCAATCAGTTCTAAAACTTCATTTTCTTGTGCTTCGGATAGTTCTACGAAAGTATTAGGAATTCTTTGAATCTCTGCGCTTAGCACTTCTATCTTTCGATCTTCCAATGCTTTTTGCATGTTAGCAAAATCCGTAAATCCTGAGTAAATGACAATGTTTCCTTCTTCATCATGTCCTAGTTCTTCTAAACCGAAGTCAATCAATTCTAATTCTAGGGTTTCGAGGTCAAGGTTTTTATCTTGGAGTTTGAACACGCTTTTTCTATCAAAGATAAAATCTAGCGAACCTGTTTTACATAAGCTTCCGCCAGACCTATTAAGATACGTACGGATGTTTGCTACGGTACGAGTGGGGTTGTTGGTAGCGGCTTCCATGATAATTGCTACGCCGTGTGGGGCGTAACCTTCGTAAGTAATTTCTTCTAACTCAGCTTCTTCTTTAGAAACGGCACGTTTGATAGCTGCTTCAATGCGGTCTTTGGGCATGTTTACTGCTTTGGCGTTTTGTATAGCCATCCGCAAGCGGGGATTATATTCAGGGTTAGGTCCTCCTTGTTTGACTGCAATAGCAATTTCCTTTCCTGCACGAGTAAAAGCTTTTGCCATTCTATCATACCGAGCAAACATTTTGTACTTGCGTTTTTCAAAAATGCGTCCCATACTTTTTTACAGAGCAATTACCTGCAAAAGTAGAGATTTAACCTATTTTATACAAATGAGTTCTTGGTATAGCTTACAAGCCAGGTACGTTTTGCCTTGTAAGAGAATTATTATTTTTGAATGGAAGTAATTTTTGATTTTTTAGGCGTGCCCTTGTGGGCGTTACGCTGCGCGTATGCCCACAAGGTCGGCGTGCTACGGGCTGACGGTGCTACGCCCCGCCCACCCTCTGGGTAAGGGTAAAAGCGTAGGCGAGGGGCTTCGCACCAAGCCTAACGGCTTGCCCTCCGCATGCCTCACGCAAGCAGCAAGTATGCCAAACCCATCTATTGAAATCCAACCCTGTAAATAGTTGAAAATGAACATAAAACAAGGTAGAAATAAAGTTTAACCTTGTAAATCATTGAAAATCAATTCAAAATAAGGTATAATTTCGAAAATCAGGGTAAAAGAAGTCCGTATATTCAAGGTTTAGTCTTGTAGGTGCTTGAAAAACAATGTAAAACAAGATAAAATGAAGGTAGTTCAAACAAGGTAAAGCAAAGATATGTCTAAAAACAAAGTAAAACGTCAAAAGGCTGCTGCGTGAGGCATGCGGAGGGTGCGTCAGCAGTGCGAAGCGTAGCGTAGCACCGAAGCGATAGCGCAGCCCGCAGCACGCCGACCCGAGCGCAGCGAGGGACACGCCCGAAGTAAGAATTGATTTACCAAAGTATCCAATACGCATAAATTCCATAAATTTTATACCTTTGCAGGTCATGAAAGCAGAAGAACGGCTTAAAACCTTACTAGATTTTCTCAATCAAGATCCAAATGATACCTTTACACGGTATGCTATTGCCACAGAATACAACAACATGGGAGATTTAGATACCGCACAAATGCACTATGAGTATTTATTAGAACATCACCCCGACTATGTAGGTACATACTATCACTTGGGTAAATTATATGAAAAAAAAGGACTTACTCAAAAAGCAGTGGAAATTTATCAAAAAGGAATGCGTACTGCGTTAAATGCTAAAAATATGCATGCTTATTCAGAATTACAAACTGCTTATAGAATAGCCGCAGGATTAGAGTACGATGAATAGTCATACTTTTATCAGTGCCTACGGCTCTGTGATAGGATTAGGGCATATTCAACAAGATATGCCTATGCAGGATGCATGCGGTTATGATACTTGGGATAATGGTTGGGGAATTGCTATTATATGCGATGGTGCGAGTTCATCTGGTTTTGCTCATATTGGGGCGCATTTGTGTGTCGGCTTTCTTATTACTGAGTGTAGAAAGGTAGATTGGAGTACACTTATTCAAGACGAAAGCACACTTGAAGAACAGGTTTTCATATTATTACTAAACGCACTTGAATACTTGAAATCACGGCGAGTCTATGAGTTAGAGTCCTTGAGTTGTACCGTAAATGCGGTTATTTTTTCGCAGCATAGTTTAATTAGCTTCCACATAGGAGATGGGCGTGCAGGTTATTGTGATATAAGTGGAAAATGGCACGCTTTATTTAGACCGCATAAAGGAGAGGAATTCAACCAGACCGTGTTTTTAACATCGCAAATTTGGCAAGAAGAGCCTCATAATTGGTTAGAAGTACGAGTAATAAAAGAGCCATACAAGGCTTTCTGCGTTTTGAGTGATGGATGCGAGAACGCCGCTTTTGAGTGCAATCAATGGAACGCGCAGAAAGAAATATATGAAGACTTAAATAGACCCTACAGTAGATTTTTTGACCCTTTGATACAGGGTTTGTATTTATTGTATCAGCAAGGTAAAAAAAAGGCTGAAATTCAAACTTTGTGGGAGGAGTTTTTAAGAAATGGAAACAAAACCCTTACCCAAGAGAGAGATGATAAGAGTTTGATTATAGTATGTAACCTAGAGCAGAATAGAATTTTGTATAAAACAGAATAATCGGGAGATGAAATTGAGTATTATTTTTTTGGGTGTGCCTCTTTCTGCGCTCGGGTCGGGGCATTCCGCATGTAGCCCGTAGCACGCCGACCTTGCGGGCATAAGCGCAGCGAATGCTCACAAGGGCACGCCCAAAAAATATCAACTTAATCACTTATCATTTTGAGTTTTACGCTGTTGTAACTTCAAACCAAAATGCTTGGCAATTCTTTCTTGATAAAGTTGTGAAGGCGCAAGCTCTATCACTTTTTGGGCTGCATAAATTACGTCGTTTTCTCTTTCCAAAAG
>JANWVW010000198.1 GCA_025056095.1 Bacteroidia bacterium | reverse complement strand
TGGGTAGAGCTCTGATACTGCCCTTTCTTGAAATATCCATGCGTAGCAATGTGCAAAACACGCGGATTTTTCAAAGATTTGACAAACTCTTCCGTAGCATTCGCTCCTGTTACTACTGCGGCATTAGGTAGAACCCCAGCAATTTGATCAACTTCTCTCTGCGCACCTTCTAATTGTAATAAGCTCTCAATACTGCGCTGTTCTATCGGTTTTTCATTATCTCTTGTGTCTATCCCAAGATTAAATGTAGGATTACCTATCAAAAAACTCTTGTTGCTATACAGCCTATCCCGTTCTAAAATATCTCTAGTGTTTGTTACATTTATTACTTCTACCTCATCAAACACATACCTGTTCTGTTTTACATTGTACAAAGTAGAAAGGTTTATCTTGTAATAAATTCCATCAGGTGAAAAGAAAACTTGTTTGATACCTTTGAGTTTATCTGCAAAAGGTTTCCAAAAAACACTGTAACTGTACGGGTCTAAAATTTTATGCCGAGTACTGCGATAGTAGTTAATGAAGAATTGTTTTTCTAACATGTTGCCGTAAGATAGTAAAACAAGTTCAGGATATTTTCTCCGTTTAGTTATCACTAATCCAAAGTATGCTACGGTATCTTGGTCTATCTCTACTCGTACAATTTCAATTGCTGCTTGGTTGTTTGTCAGCTTATTTTGAATATCCTTCCAAGTAGTAAGTTTTGGGACAAAAGTATGTGCAAAATCCTCGCTTTTTAAGGCTAACTGTTTTTCTAATTCATTAGCTTGCTGCGCTAAACTGTCTAAATTGATTCTTTTTTGTTTTCTCTCATTGATAGTTAGGTCTTGGGCTTTGGCGTATTTATCTTTGGTCAATTTCCATTCTATGTATAGTTTTTTGAGCTCTTCATCTTCACTGTTTAAAATGCGGTTTTTGATTTTTTCTGTGCTTTGCAAGATAAGCCCTTTACTTTGTAAAATAAGGTTATAGCTCTCTTGAGTAATAGTAGGATTTTGTGCATGCCTTTTCAGGACAAAGTTCTGAAAAGTGTTAAAGTAAGGGTTTATATTTACTTGGACATATTTTTCTTTTTCGTTTTCTGAAAGGTTTTTGAAATTAGATTGGATTTCTTTGAGTTTGATGGATAGTGCTTGCTTATAAAGAGTTTCACTTTGTTCGTATTTACCTTGCTCTTGATATAACGAAGCTAGAGCTACACAGGAAAGAGCATATTGAGGATGAAATTGACCGAATAGTTTGGCGAAAATTCTTTGAGCTTCTTTGTACAAAGATTCTGCTTCGGCATACCTGCCTTGAGTTTTAAATATTTTCGCTAAGCTGTTGCAAGCAGTAGCATAATTCGGATGTTCCGTACCAACAGCTTTAGAAAGAACTTCTTTGCTCTCTTTACACAGAGATTCTGCTTCAGCATATTTTTTTTGGTTACTATACAAAAAAGCTAAATTGTTGCATGCAGCTGCGTAATAAAGATGCTCTCTACCTAATGTTTTGACGCGAATGTCTTTAGCTTTTTTTAGTAGTGATTCTGCTTCGTGATATTTTCCTAGAGCTACGTAGAGAGAAGCCAAGTTATTACAAGAGATACTATAATCAGGATGCTCTTCGCCTGAAATTTTAGCGTCAATTTCCATTGCTTCTTTGTACAAATGCTCTGCTTCATGGTATTTACCTTGCTCTTTGTATAGTCCTGCTAAATTATTGCATGAACTTGCATAGATTTGATGTGCTTTTCCTAACTTTTTAGCCCGTATTTTTCGGGCTTCCTTATGCAAAATTTCTGCATCGGAATATTTACCTTGAAGATGATATAGCAAAGCCAAATTATTACAAGACGCTGCATAATCAAGATGATCTTTGCCTAAAATTTTAGTACGAATTTGCATAGATTCCTTAAATAAGCGTTCTGCTTCTGCTAATCTGCCCATATCCAGGTATAGTAATCCTAAATTATCGCAAGTTGCGGCATACTCAGGATGATATATACCAAATATTTTAGTATCAATCTGCTTTACTTCTTTTAACAAAATTTCAGCCTGAATATATTTACCTTGCTGTTGATATAATAGAGCTAGGTTATTGCAAGCATTTGAATATCTTTGAATATTGCTTTCTTTCGACCAAGTACTATCTTTTTTGGCATAGAGTAATCCTTTTGAATAAAAACCTGCGTAATAGCAGCTCTCAACTTGCTTATTCAATATGTTGCTATAATTAGTATCCTTTTGGCTAACTTGCTTCTCATATAGCTCTAAAGCTTTATCCCCCCATTCTATTGCTTTTTTGTATTGATGTAACTCTTGATATTTTAAGGAACTATCATAAGCAGCTTTCCAATTTTGACCAAAACCTATCAAAATGAAGCAGTAAAAAATAAGATAAAAAAATGCTTTCACACTTCAAATCTAATAAAGTTGCTTTGCTGTCCAAAAATTTTAAATTGCTTTAACAAGTAAGCTGTAAGTAAAATATTGCAAGCAATTCATTTTTGTATGTACTTTTGTAAATGTTTTGGCAAAATAAAATTAGTTATGAAGGCTTAACTTATGATGATGTGCTTTTAATTCCTGCATATTCTGAAGTATTGCCTCGAGAAGTGGATACACGAACTCAGCTTACTCGCCAGATTACCTTGAATATTCCTATCGTTAGCGCTGCAATGGATACAGTTACAGAGTATAGGCTTGCAATTGCAATGGCGCAAGAGGGGGGCTTAGGCTTTATCCACAAAAATATGCCTATTGAAGAACAAGCATTGCAGGTGCGCAAGGTAAAACGGTCTGAAAGTGGAATGATTATAGATCCCGTAGTGCTTAAAGACACAGCTACGGTAGGAGATGCACGTTTGATGATGCAAGAAAATAAAATTGGGGGCATTCCAGTAGTCAATAATCAAGGTAAGTTAGTAGGTATTGTAACAAATAGAGATTTGCGCTTTGAACAATCTGACAAGCGACCTATTACAGAGGTAATGACACACCAAAATTTAATAGTAGCCCAAGAAGGTATAACTCTTCAAGAAGCGGAAGAGATTTTACGGCAGCATAAGATAGAAAAACTCCCTGTGGTCAATCATGAATTTGTATTGAAAGGCTTGATAACGTACAAGGATATTCTCAATCGTAGAAATCGCCCGAATGCTTGCAAAGATCATCTTGGAAGGTTACGTGTAGGGGCTGCGGTAGGAGTAACCGCAGATATCATTGACCGCGTACGGCTATTAGAGGAAGCAGGAGTAGATGTAATCGTAATAGACACTGCACATGGACATTCTCAAGGGGTAATAAATGCTGTAAAGACTGTTCGTAAAGCCTTTCGGGATTTGCCTTTGATAGCAGGAAATGTTGCTACTGCTGAAGGGTGCAAAGCACTAATTGAAGCAGGTGCAGACGCGGTAAAAGTAGGTGTAGGTCCTGGAAGTATCTGTACGACACGAGTAGTTACGGGTGTAGGCGTGCCTCAGCTTTCTGCGGTTATGCAAGCAGCATCGGTAGCCATGCCTCTGGGAGTTCCGATTATTGCCGATGGAGGTATCCGTTACACAGGGGATATTCCCAAAGCTATTGCAGCAGGTGCAAGCGTAATTATGGCAGGTTCTTTATTTGCAGGCACAGAGGAAAGCCCTGGAAACACTATCATTTACGAAGGTAGAAAATTCAAAATGTACAGAGGAATGGGTTCGTTAGAAGCTATGCAGAAAGGTTCAAAGGATAGATATTTTCAGGATGTAGAAGATGACGTCAAAAAGTTAGTGCCTGAGGGAATTGTAGGGCGCGTGCCGTATAAAGGTCATCTTTCAGAAGTAGTATATCAATTAGTAGGTGGGTTGCGTGCAGGAATGGGGTATTGTGGCTGCAGGACTATACAAGAGTTACAAGAAAAAGCACACTTTGTACGAATCACTAATGCAGGTATTCGTGAAAGTCATCCACATAGTGTCCAAATTACAAATGAAGCCCCAAACTATAGCGTAACTAGTTAAAAAACAGACAGTAAAAAGTAAATGAAGTACAAAATAGGTTTTGGTTACGATGTGCACCCCTTAGTAGAAGGGCGTGAGTTATGGTTGGGGGGAGTATGTATTCCCCATACCAAAGGTTGTTTAGGACATTCCGATGCTGATGTACTTTTACATGCTATATGCGACGCTTTATTAGGTGCTTTGAATTTGAGAGATATTGGCTATCACTTTCCAAATACTAATCCCGAATACGCAGGTATTGATAGTAAAAAGTTACTTGAAAAAGTTTTTGAATTAGTTCAAAGCAAAGGATATCAAGTCAATAATATAGATGCTACAATTTGTGCAGAAAAGCCCAAAATCAATCCGCACATACCACAGATGCAAAGCACAATTGCCCAAATACTCAAAGTTACTCCCGAAGCGATCTCAATAAAAGCCACTACGAATGAGAAGTTAGGTTTTGTAGGTAGAGAAGAAGGAATAAGTGCGTATGCAGTTGTTTTAGTGTATTCAACCTTGTAGTGTAGCTTTATATTGTAAATTCATAGACTTATTATTAAATTTGAAGTATGAACTCTGAAATTCCAAGTTATGCCGCGGCGTTAGGCAAAATAGTAAGCGGATGTTATATTATTACCTTAAAGGATAATGAAAGAGAAAATGCTTTTTTAGCTTCTTTACTTGTTCAAGTTGGTTTTAAGCCCCCTATGGTTGCGCTGGCAGTAGGCAAAGACCGTTATGCGTTGAGTTTAATAAAAACAGGCAAACCTTTTACAATCAATATTATAGGTAAAGAACAAACTTTCTTTTTCAAGCACTTTGGTAAAGGTTTTGATCCCCAAGAGTATCCTTATCAAGGAATCAACCTAATTACCGATAAAACTCATGCTCCTATTTTGTCTGATTGTGTGGGTTATTTAGAAGTACAGTATAGAGGAGAGTATGAAGTAGGGGATCACATTGTGATTTTTGCAGAGGTATTGCAGGGAAATATGCTCAACAGTGAGATTTCGCCGTATGTGCATATACGTAAAAGCGGACTAAACTATTGATTTTCTCTATAAGTTTAGACGGTTGACTGCTGACTATCATTCTTCTTTAAGGATAAAGTACCTACAAGGTAAGACAAAAGAAGGATGTATCTAAAAAATAATTTTGATTTTTTGGGCGTGCCCCTTGCTGACGCAAGGGTCGGGGCATTCCGCACTGCGCTTCGCT
>JANWVW010000197.1 GCA_025056095.1 Bacteroidia bacterium | reverse complement strand
CCTCACGCAGATGACCTGTGCAATCATGTCTTTACCTTGTTTAAGCTTGAAGTACAATCACTTACAAGCTAAAACTTGGCATAAGAAACAGAGAAATGGATTTTTCAGAGATCCTTTGCGTGAGGCATGCGAAGGGCGTGCGTTAGCACGGTGCGCAGCGAAGCGTAGCACCGAAGCGATAGCGTAGCCCGTAGCACGCCGACCTTGTGGGCATGAGCACAGCGAAATGCCCACAAGGGCACGCCCAAAAAATATTCTCATTCTATAAAGAAACTATGCAGATATATACAATTTTGTGGTAAGCGTTATTGAGATATGAAAAAAATGAGGAGAGACTTTTATTTTGTCCCTCCTCTGCTTTTTGCAAAAGCGCTATGAATTATTGCTTATTAGGCGAATTTTTCAAGCGAGCAAAGTTAGGTAAGCTGTTGGGATCTTTTTGGAATAGCCCTTGAGGTATAGGGTCAAAGCGGACTTTTTCACCATCCCACCAAATAGGTTTTCCATTTTCAGGTGCGTTTTCGTTGTGCATAACGCCGCGCATCTTTTCATCAAAAGAGTTTTCTAATATCTCTTCAGGGATACTGCTGTCAGCTTGTTTTAGGGGTGCGGAAGCAGTCCAGCATACTTGTACATTAGATTTGCCTTGGTTATTTTCTACGATTGTAAAGCCTTCTCTTGTAATATCAGTAACATATACGCCTTGGGTATTACCTTGTGGGGTAACTGTGATAATTACATCATCTATGTTTAGGACAGCGTTTTTGAAAGCATCTTTGAATGAAACAACAGCTCTGCCATTGACTAAATTGACTTTACCTTTGTCTGTAATTTCTGGGTGTGTGGATACACTCATGTAAGCAGGAACTCTATTAGTATTCTGTGTTTGAATGAGATAAACAACAGGTTGGTTGACGTAGCTTTTACCATCTACATACATACTGTATCTTTCGCCGCGAACATTTAAGCCGTAGGTACAACCTCTTATCCATCCACCCATAACGCCGCCATAAATACCCAAACCTATCATGTTATTAGGTGCTGCACTTCCAATTTTTCCCCCTGGTACACCCACTGTATAGTTTTGCCCAAAACCATACACGGCAAAATCAGTACCTCCACTACTATAATATCCAAGTGCGCCAAGAGCGAAGCCATAGTCGTATCCCATTACTCCACCAGATCTAGTACTTGTACCCCCACTGCCATACACACCAAATTTGTATGAACCTGTAGTTGTAGCAGTTCCTACTACTCCAGTGGCGCAGGCTGCAAAGGATGTACCTGCTGTATTGGTCATGTAAGAACCTCTTACTCCTGCACCGCTGGTACCTGTTCCTACATACTCTCCTTGTACCGCTGCAAAGTTTGTTGTTCCTGCGGTTACAGAGCCATATACGCCTCCACCATTTTGGTCAGTGTATCCATTTACTGCCCATGGGAAAGTGGCATTACCTACTCCGTTCATTAAGTCGCCAGGTAAAACAGTAGCGACAGCTCCAATAAAAAATTCTCCTAAGTTAGATAGCCTACCGCGAACAATGTTGTTGGTTACAAAGTCAATATGCTGGTTTGTAGCTGTGCCAAAGAATCCTGTGCTTGCAGGGTAGTTAGTAGTAGCCGTAGAATTACCAATTAGCCATGCACGGTCAGTTAAGCGAACCCATTGTGTACCATCCCAATAGTAGTACCCTGGAGTTACCGCAGTGGCACCTGCCCCAGAGGTAGCTTGGTTGTACACTAAAAGGCTTGTGGCTACCCCTGCCCCTATGGGAGCATTATTGTTAGTAGCCGTTAAGTTTACTCTCGGAATTAACAGACCACGGTTAGTAGCTGTTATATCTAACATGGCACTTGCGTTTGGAGTAGCAGTGCCTATGCCTACGTTCTGCGCGCATGCAGCTAATGCAGAACCTACCAGAATAGTGATTATAATTGATCTTGTCATATTTGACAGCATGTTATGCAGAGTTGCAAGTGTAAAAATTCAAATTAAAAAAGTCAACTGAAAAAGTACAAAAGCATTTAAAATTTTATTAACGAACACTGCTGAAATCTTATTTTTCGTCATTTACAACAATGTATTTTTTATCTGCTCTACCAAACAGAAAATAGGTCTGCTAATAATCTTTTGTATGTGTACATGATTATGTGTCATTACAGATTTTAGCTCATTTTGAAAAATATCGGCAATAGAACCCACACAGCATATTCTGTCATGAAAAGGATAAAGGCGCAGCAATGGAAGTAGAGTGCGTGCATAAAAATCATGAAAATTCGCGTAGATGATAGACTGAATTAAAGGATGAAATCTATGCGATGCTATAAAATAGCTCAAAGATGCTAAAAAACGACTTGGATACTGTTGCTGATAAAGAAAATGAAGGGTTTCATTAGGTTTAATTTGGATATAATCTTGCAAAGCTTCTTGTAGTTCTTTGGGTAAATTTTGCTGCACATATTGAATAATTAGCAGCTTACCTAAATACGTACCACTTCCTTCATCGCCCAGCAAATACCCCAATCCACCTGTAGTTCTAATAATCCTGTTCCCGTCATACATTCCTGCAATAGAACCTGTCCCCATAATGCAAATAATACCTGATTCATAGGGATTATACGCAGCCTTTGCGGCACCTAAGATATCATGGAATATGTGTAATTCAGCCGAAGAAAAGAAGTTTTTAAAGACATTATATAAAACTTTTTTAGCATTTTCATTACCCAAACCTGCACCATAAAAAAATACATGTGTGAGAGGTTGAGTAACATGAGGTAAAACTTGATTTTTTAGCACTTCCTCCACTTGTACTACGGATAAATAATTAGGATTTAGTCCTTGGGTAGTAAAAAAGTTAACATCATGAGAAACATAAGCCCAGTCCGTTTTGGTAGAGCCACTATCGGCAATAAGGAGAGTCATACGTACAAAGCTATATGAGAAATTGGTAGCTTAATCTCTTTTTTATCAAAATAATCATTCTATCTGTAACAACATCCCTCTTATGCCCATGTCTACTACATTTTCGCCTATCGCTGGTTCCCAAAGGTTGTCAAAGTTGATTTCTTTCCATTCAAAGCTTTTGTTGGTAGATAGAGATACTATAATCGTTTTATCCGAAGTTTCATTGCCTGTAACGACAAAAGGTGTAGAAAAAGCCGCAGTAACTACACAAGAACCTGAGGGAATAGGGGAAGTATCTGCAATTGGATTTACTACCGTAGTAGCAGGGGCTTGACCTTGTATAACTTTGTAAAACGTTTCAAAACCCCAGTAACCCTGTAACCGATTTCCATTTATAGTAACTGTACTATCTTTTATTTTGTACTGCTGAATATACGTATTATACCCTATAAAGGAAGCTACTGTACCTTTGTAATTATTGCCTGCAAACTTAAATTTTACATCGTAATTCTGATATGCCAATGAAACACGCAAGTACTGATATGTACCTTTGGGAATGCTGCTAAAAGGTATAGAAAGAAATATCTCATTGTTCCCAACGGGATTACATTTATTGAAGTCTATGGCAGTACTCCCACCTGCATCGGTTTCTGGAGCGTGATAAGCTATGTAACCTTGCCCAAGTTGAGTATATTTATTCGGTGCAAATTCTACGTAGTGCGCGCTCATTTTGTTAAACTTTGGGCTTTGGGCTGCATTTCCTGCCGCTATACTACTCGGATTTCCAAAATTGTCTAATCGCACTTGTGTGGAATCAAACCTGAACTTGAAATGAAGTTTCGCATCACTTTTGGGAGCATCTTCTTTTTTCTTGCAGCTTGAGACTAAAACAAATAAGCAAAGAATTGACAAGAGAAGGTTTTTTTTGCTGTTCATAAATATGCTTTGCAACAGTACAAAATTTATTTTATACCTGCAAGTAGTTTTTTTACCCAAATTGGCACTTTCAGTTGTTTAGAAATGCTTCATAGAGTTTTCAAATTTTTCAAAAAAAAGTAAAGATAATTTTTGCGTTATTAGAATTCCTTACTATCTTTACATTCCGAAGATATTGAGGTAACATTTATCTATCAGAGCAATGAAAAAAATCGTGTGTGTATTAGCTGTATGTGCAGCCATAGGTAGGGCATATACACAGCAGGATCCGCATTTTACACAGTACATGTACAATCAACAGGTTTATAATCCTGCTTATGTAGGTGCAAGGCAGGTCTGGAATTTAACAGGCTTATACCGTAGTCAGTGGGTAAACATACCTGAGCAGCCAAGTACGTTTACTTTTAGTGCAAATGGTCCTATCAAGGCGCTGCGCGGTGGAGTGGGCGCGCATATCATAAGCGACCAATTAGGACAGTGGCATACCGTAGGCGGATTGCTGTCTTATGCTTTTCGCATAAACTTAGCTGAAGACAAAGCCCTACAAATAGGCATTAACGGAGGGGCTTACCAAAAAAGCATAGGAACAAACTGGAACCCCATAGACCAAAACGACCCTCTTATCCCTACCTCAAATACTTCTAAAATTGTACCTGATTTAGGTGCAGGTCTGTACTATATAAGTCCTACACTGTATGCGGGCATTTCCACTTCGCATCTTATAGAAAGCAAAATTGAATTCGTTAATGGATCAGCTACAAATTTAAACCGAAACTATTTCCTGACCGCAGGATATAAAATTTTACTTAACGAAGAAAACGACTTTCATTTAACCCCTTCTACCTTTATTTCTTTTGACGGTGCAAAAGCACAATATGCTGTCAATACAAACATCAACTATAAAATTTTAACCGCAGGTGTATTGTACCGTATAGGTAACAATGACGCTATTGCAGGACTTATTGGGGCAAGACTTCCTAACATCCCACTACGTTTTGGCTACTCTTATGACTATACTTTGTCAGGATTGAATCCTTATAGCAGGGGTTCGCATGAGATTATGTTATCCTACGATTTTATGATTAAGCCTAAACCTAAAAGACCTGTAATTTTGCGCAATGTGTTCGGCAAGTATTTCTAATGGTTCAATTTAGAAAGCCTTAAAGTTTTTGCATAACCTTTGTAAAACTGCAAAAACAAATATATGCAGGGCGGCGCTTTATGGTAAGATAAAGTAAGCAAAAAACTGATAAGTGTAATATTAAATTTGATTTTTTGGGCGTGCCCCTTGCTGCGCAAGGGTCGGGGCATTCCGCACTACGCTTCGCTTCGGTACTTCGCTGCGCT
>JANWVW010000196.1 GCA_025056095.1 Bacteroidia bacterium | reverse complement strand
CCCCCGCCCCCCCCCCCACGCCGACCTTGCCCACACAAGCGCAAGCGAAGTGTGGGCAAGGGCACGCCCAAAAAAATTAAAACTTAACTTTTGCACAGTTTTGACAAAGAAAAATCCTTAAAACAGATACAAAAAGTTATATTTGTGCGTGCGGTATCTATTGATAGATATTGGAAACACAGCCCTCAAATGGGCTTTGTACGACGATGAAAATTGCATAAACCAACAAAGTATTCCGTTAAATAGTCCTGTCCCTTTTTCAGGTTTATTGTACGATATTGCAGTCATAGCAAACGTGGGCTATAAAGATCAACTCCTAAATGAATTTTTATCAAACCTCAAAAAACCTGTCCTTTCATGTGCCTTAAACGCAGAAGGGCAGTTGTACTTTCAAAATAAAATTATTCCGCTACCTATAACCATAGCTTATAAAACTCCGCAAACCTTAGGTTCTGACCGTATAGCATCGGTTTTAGGGGCATATACCTTATTTCCTGAAAAAGATGTAATCATTGTAGATTTAGGTACATGTATCAAATATGAAATTTTAACTAAAAACAAAGTGTATCTCGGTGGAGCAATTGCGCCAGGTATTCAAATGCGCTATCAGGCTATGCATGAGTTTACAGCAAAATTACCTGCGCTCTCTATTCCTGAACAAAAACCAAACGTGATAGGCAAAAACACACAAGAAGCTATGCATGCAGGCGTTATGCAAGCCACTCACTGTGAAATAAAGGGAATGATTGAGCTATACAAAAATGAACTGAACAACTCAAATCCTATCGTAATTCTTTCAGGTGGCGACGCGCAATATTTTGAAGCCCACAAAAACCTTTATACTTTTGTCATTGAAAACTTGGTATTCATAGGATTACACTCTTTGGCTAAAATTGCCAAGCAATACTTGTAGTAAAATTTGAATGTATGAGGTTAAGCATTTTTTTACTTGTACAAACTTCCTTTTTCTTTGTGAGCATAGCACAGAACTATTTTACAACACCTTACTCTCGGTATGCCTTGGGAGAACTGTTTTTAACTAATTCTTGCCGCAATGCAGCTATGGGCGGAGGAGGATTAGCTTCTATTTCCACTATCTATTGGAATCCTCAAAATATCGCCAGCACAGCAAGCTTAAAATTTACAACTGTAGAAACAGGGGTATCTACTCAAAACTTATATCTCAAAAGCCGAATTGATGACAATAAATTATTTAATGCAGGCATAAGCGGTATTCAGTTAGCTTTTCCTGCTAATAAAATTTATTGTTTTTCTATGGGCATAAAACCGTTTAGTAGAACAGGCTATCAGTTGCAACAGCAACAACCTGTAAATAACGCCAATTTTAACAGTTTAGTACGATATGAAGGAAAAGGTGGAATTTCAGAGGTTTTTGTAGGCAACGCGTTTGAAATTGGAAAGCGGTTATTGGTAGGTGTTCAAACAGGATACTTGTTTGGATTTATTACTAACAATGCCCGAATCTTTTTTGATGACAGTGTAAAAGCCCAGTATGCTACCGTGTACAGAAAAACAAACTATCAGGGACTTACATGGAACTTTGGGACAATTTATGACCTCAAACTCAATAGTAGATGGCAGCTTCGCACAGGTGTTTCAGGTACCCTACCTGCAACAGTAGTAGCCAAAAGAAACATTATCTATGACAATGCATCTTTAATAGACACTTTGGTAACCATTGAAAGAAAGACAACTACTCCCTATAAATTAGGCATAGGTTGGGAATTAGAAAATGTAAAAGGGCGAATTTTTGTGTTAGATGTGCAGTATCAGCCGTGGTCGCAGTATGATTTAGGCGTCAATGAAAGATTTCAAGACTTGATGCGTATTTCTGCAGGGGCAGAGATTATCCCTGATTATAACAGTATTCGTTCTTACTTCAAAAGAGTAAATTATCGTATGGGATTGTTTTGGCAGCAAAATTATTTTTTTCCCTCTCAAAATAACCAACCTATTACTACGGTAGGCATAACCTTAGGTGCAGGATTACCGATTAAAAGAAACCTTTCGCGTGGACATTTTAGTGCAGAAATAGGTTTGAGAGGATACTTTCCAGAACAAAACCTCAAAGAAGTGTATGCTAAATGTATTTTTTCGGTTACGCTTAGTGAGAAATGGTTTACTCGCAGAAAGTTAGACTGATAATGCGCAAATGTTTTTTAGTTTTATATTTATTTGTTTGTCTTGTCCCTTACTGCAAAAGGGTCGGGATATGCTGTACATACCTCGCAGCACGCGCCCTTGTGAGCATTCGCTCCCCCCTCATTGCTTATGGACACGTCCAAAAAAATCATATCTACATGTTAAAAAAGCTTATGTAAATTCCAAAATGTTTGCAATCAAAATAAGTGGATTAGTGTTAATTTTGTAGTATGTTTAGCACCATAGAAGAAGCTATTGAGGATTTTAGACAGGGCAAAATGTTAGTAGTGGTAGATGATGAAGATAGAGAAAATGAAGGAGATATCATTATAGCCGCACAGTATGTTACCCCTGAAATTATCAATTTCATGGCAAAAGAAGCCCGAGGATTGATTTGTATTGCCCTCACACCCCAAAGATGTAAAGAATTAGACTTATACATGATGGTCGGAAATAACACTTCTTATCACAGCACTGCTTTTACGGTATCTGTAGACTATAAACATAAAGGTTGTACTACTGGAATCTCTGCCTACGACCGTGCCACTACTATACAAGCTTTGATTGATCCTCAAAGCAAACCTGAAGACTTCGGCAGACCTGGGCATATCTTTCCACTTCGCGCAATGGAAGGGGGCGTACTCCGCAGACCTGGACATACCGAAGCAGCCGTAGACTTAGCTACCCTAGCAGGACTATTCCCCGCAGGCGTATTAGTTGAAATTATGAACGAGGATGGCACTATGGCAAGATTACCTCAACTCCAAATATTTGCACAAAAACATAATCTCAAACTTATCTCCATTAAAGATTTAATTGCCTATCGGCTAAGAACAGAAACCCAAGTACGTAAAGAAATTACCGTAGACTTACCTACTAAATTTGGCAACTTCAAACTGACTGCATACACTCAATTAGATAACGAAAAAGAACATCTTGTAATTCACAAAGGAGAATGGCAAAAAGATGAACCTATATTAGTTCGCGTACATTCCTCTTGCATGACAGGAGATATATTCGGTTCCTGTCGATGCGATTGTGGCGAACAATTAGAAGCTGCCCTTCACTTGATAGAAAAAGAAGGCAAGGGGCTATTAGTTTATATGCAGCAAGAAGGGCGAGGCATCGGCATTCTCAATAAACTAAAAGCATACGCATTACAAGAAAAAGGATTAGACACCGTAGAAGCTAATTTACAATTAGGTTTCAAAATGGATGAAAGAGATTACGGCATCGGAGCACAAATTTTAAGAGATATGAACGTTACCAAAATGCGACTAATGACCAATAACCCCACTAAACGCGCAGGACTCATGGGCTACGGATTAGAAATTGTAGAAATTGTCCCTTTGCAAGTAAAACCTAATCCCCATAACAAGCGTTATTTAGAAACTAAACGAGATAAAATGGGACATTTACTCAAATAACTCATGAAGGTTGTTCATGCTTCTATCTTGAACCCACCGCTACACCCGCGCATATTTTACAAGCACTCTCTCTCTTTACAAAAAGCAGGATACCAAGTGCAAGTAATAGGTCTAAATAGCACCCCTGAACAAGTCGAATATTTTCAAAACGATATTCATTGCCTTGCTTTACCTCATTTTGATAGGTCTAACTTTTATGCCCGATATCAAAGGCGAAGGAAAATTCAAAACATTATTCTTAGCGATAAGCCTGACATAGTTCATTTACATACGCCTGAATTATTGCCCATTTGCGCTGCCTTAAAAAAGCAAGGGATAAAAGTTATTTATGATGTGCATGAAAACTATGCAAAAAATATACGTTTCGCAAAATACTATCCGCAATACCTCAAACCTTTTTTACTGCAATATCTTCGCTATTGTCAATCTTTTGTTCACAAATATGTGGATGCTGTAATTTATGCAGAGCAATCTTATGATAACTATCTTCAATTCAAATCTGATAGAGTGTTTTATGTACTCAATGCTTACCAGCCTATTGAACCTGCTAAAAGCTACGAACTTAACTTCAATCCTGATACTTACGAATTGATCTTGTTATACACAGGTAATATTGCCAAAGAATGGGGCATTCTAAATGCTTTGAAGACTTGGAAATTACTTCAAAAACGTTACAAAACAGCTTTAGTAATAGCGGGTTCGGGAATTTTTACAGATATACCTATCCATTCCGATATATATGTGTATCCTCATCAAAATTATTTACCATACGAACATATTGTACGCTTGTTGACAGAGATGTGTAAAGTAAAAGAAAAAGTTTTGGGATTGATGTTGTACGAACCTCTACCTAACATTATGGAATGTTTGCCTACAAAATGGTTTGAGTTTGTGTATTATCGTATTCCTATTTTATACACAGCCAATACATATTGGGACAATTTGAATCAAAGGTTAGATTTTGGTCTGTCTGATTTGCATATAGATAGCATACAGCTTCCGTTAGTATATTATCGGCGGAGTAGTGAATGGTACGAAGAGTATACTTGGCAGAATCAACAAAAGGTTTTGGTGCAAGCGTATGCTTCGCTATAAAAGAGTTTAGTTTATTTTTTTGGGCGTGTCCCTCGCTGCGCTCGGGTCGGGCTACTACGCACTACGCTTCGCTACGGTGCTACGCTAACACTACGCACTGCCTAACGGCATGCTGCGTATCCCTCACGCACGCTGCATTTGGATGTTTTACCTTGTTTGATATTCATTTTCAATAACTTACAAGGTTAAAAACTTTTACCCTGTTTCAAATGTTATTACTTTACCTTGTTTTAGATTGATTTTCAAATCTTTGCAAGGTTAAACCTTCAATATATGGACTTTATACGATACTTCAACCTTAAATATGCAACTTTTACCTTATTTTGAATTGATTTTCAAGGATTTACAAGGTTAAAATATATTTTTATCTTGTTTTCTGTTCATTATCAGTTACTTACAAGGTAAAAGTTTTGATAGATAGGTTTAGCATACTTGCTGCGTCTTCTGCGTGAGGCATGCGAAGGGCGTGCGTCAGCACGGTGCGCAGCGAAGCGAAGCACCGAAGCGTTAGCGTAGCCCGTA
>JANWVW010000195.1 GCA_025056095.1 Bacteroidia bacterium | reverse complement strand
GCGAAAGCGTAGCCCGAAGCACGCCGACCTTGTGGGCATGAGCGCAGCGAAATGCCCACAAGGGCACGCCCAAAAAAATAAAAAATCAAATCTTTTTTAAAAACTTCAATGCCAAATACTGCGATTCTTGTAAAATCTTTCTATAAAATCTCGCCGAGAAGAAGTAGCATAACGAAAAGATATAAACAACGAAAATAATGTAAAAATAGTACCTGCCAACACTAAATAAACCGAAAAACCTGAAAAAACAATAATCAAACCTAACCACAAAAAAGCCAACACTATGGGTATAAACATCAATGCTAATACCATTTCTTGTAAAGGTTCAAAGTAAATTTTTAGGTTCGTTATTCGCCCAATCAAACCAACAACAAGGTAAAAGAGAAATAAACTCATAAAAAGTAACGCAAATGTACTTTTGCCTGTGGCAATAAACTGTAATGCATAAAGAGTTAGTATTGTACAAAAAAGATAAAATAGACCTGCTTTATAGTGCCCCATATAAAAACGATGTAAGCCTATAGCTCCCCCCCAAAAAGCTAAAAAAGCTGCAATCCACTTATTTTTTCCGAAAAAAAGCAGTTCTTGCGCTGAGGTATATACAGAAGCAGGATTATACAAGCCTGTGGCAAGTAAATTCAAGCTTTCAAAGAAGGTCATAACTTTCCTCTTGGCTTGTTTTTTTCAGTTGAGAAAATTGTTCTAAAAGCCGATTAAGTTCTTCCTCTGTTTCATAGTTAATTTTTATTTCGCCACGACCTGTCGTGGTATGATTGAGAGTTACTTTTGCGCCCAATAATGAACTTAATCCCTCTTGCACTTTACGAATATGAATTTCTAAACTGCTCGGTAATTTTTGCTCATCTTTTTTGGATTGTTTTTTTCTTTGTTTTTCTTCATTAGTCTGGGTTAGTTCGCGGACAATTTTCTCAACCGCACGCACTGAAAGTCCTTCTTCTATAATTTGCTTATATATCTTGAGTTGTAAATCAATGTTTTCTACGTTAATAATAGCGCGTGCATGTCCCATACTTAGCAGATTATCTCTTAATCCTACCTGAATATCATACGGTAGTTTTAGCAAGCGTAAATAATTATTTACCGTAGAACGGTCTTTGCCAACTTTAGTACCTAAACTTTCTAAACTTAATCCACATTCTTCTATCAAGCGTTGATAAGCCAAAGCAATTTCTATGGGATTAAGGTCTTGGCGTTGAATATTTTCAATAAGTGCCAGCTCGAGCATTTGCTCATCATTAGCGGTACGAATGTAAGCAGGAATTTTTGTCAGACCTGCAATTTTAGATGCTTGAAGGCGCCTTTCACCTGAAATGAGCTGAAATCTATCTTCACCTATACGTCTAACTGTAATAGGTTGAATAATTCCCTGCTCTGCAATAGAGTCTGCTAGTTCTTGTAATGCAATTTTATCAAAATGGTTACGCGGTTGAAAGGGATTAGCTTCTATTTTGTCTATGTCAATTTCGCCAATTAACTCGTATTTGACAGTAGTCTCTTTTTTTTCAGCAACCTCTGTTAGATCTTTTTCTTTATTAACATCGCTTAAAATAGCCCCTAGTCCTCTACCTAGTGCATTTCTTTTTGCCATACTTTTGCCCTCCCTTTGGTTATGAGATATTTATTTTAGATAATCTTTCTTTGATATCAGTTTCCTCACTTTTTAGCATATTGTTCTTTTTGAGCAGTTCGCAAGCTAACCGCATATAATTTTCTGCACCTTTTGAACTTGCGTCAAAAAGAATGATAGGAAGTCCAAAGCTGGGGGCTTCACTAAGCTTAGTGTTACGTTGAATAATCGTATCAAAAACTAACTGTTGAAAATGTTGCTGCATCTCTTCTACTACTTGATTAGATAATCGCAAGCGGCTATCATACATTGTAAGTAAAATTCCCTCTATTTCTAATTTTGGATTAAGTCTTTGCTGAACAATTTTGATGGTACTAAGCAGCTTTCCCAATCCTTCCATAGCAAAAAATTCACATTGCACAGGTATAATAACCGAATCTGCGCTTGTCAAAGCATTGATTGTAATCAGCCCCAAGCTAGGACTACAATCTAAAATAATAAATTGATAATCTTTGGCTATTTTTTCCAAAACACCTTTCATTACGCGCTCACGATTGGGCATGTTAACCATTTCCACTTCTGCACCTACTAAATCTATGTGTGAGGGTAGTAGATGCAAATACGCTAATTGTGTTTTAAGTATCGTTGTGCTAGGATGTATACTGCTATCTATAATACACTCATATATACTGTTTTCAATTTTTTGTGGATCAAAACCAAGTCCGCTAGTAGCATTAGCTTGGGGATCTATATCTACTAAGAGTGTTTTGTATTCCATCACTGCCAAACTAGCTGCTAAGTTGATAGCTGTGGTAGTCTTACCTACTCCCCCTTTTTGATTTGCTATTGCAATAATTTTAGCCATATATTCAGATATTTTCGTGTAAAAATACAGTAAAGTTCCACAACTCAAAAATAATTTTTCTAAATCTTTTGTATTTATTTGGATTTCAATGTCTTAAAAAGTTTCACAATGCGTTTCACAAAATACCAACAAGAATTTTTTAGATATTTAGTAAGATTTCTCAAGATGGCAAAAACAGAATATGCTTACAAAGAATACAATTTATCTGAATTTATCTCCTACAAATAAACCTTATGAAACTTAATCAAAGTAGGATTTATTTTTTTTGAAAAAGCGATTTTTCTCGCATAATGTAAAGTTACGAAACTTAATAAATATTTTTTTTCTTATTGCAGTTTTACTTTTTTTTGTTTAGTTTTGCATTATGAAAAGAATTTACATTGTTTTAACATGCTTGCTCTGCGTTTTATACAGAGCTTATGCCCAAGGAGGAGATAATTGTGCTGCTGCTTTGGCTTCTCCTATTACTATTCCGACTACATTAGTTGGTCAAACTACGAATGGTTACGCTAATGATTATTCAGGAATAGGGGGCTGTTCATTGGGTACATCTCATCAAAATGAAGCAGACCGATTATATGCTTTCACTGCTCCTTGTAGTGGTAATATAACCATAACTATGAATGTAACCGCAGCATGTGGCGGCTGGGTCACTTGGGGCGGAATTTTTCTTTTCCAAAATTGCCCTAATATAGGTACTTGTATAGGTTCAGCTACGGGCAATCCCGCTACTATAACAGCTACTATAGTTGCTGGAAATACTTACTTTATATGGGTAGATAGTTGGACTTGTGGTCCTGCTTCAGGCTGGATAAGCTATGACTTAAATATTAACTTTGTTCCCCCAAGTTTCACTTCTCCTACGTCTGATAATGGTTATTGGATTAGTTATGCTTCTGGTGGGGTAAACTATAATCATTATGCATCCGTTATCAACATTCCCAACTCTACAACTTTAGAAGTGGATGAGGCTACAGGATTTAATGTATGCGACTACGTAATGATTGTGCAAATGAAAGGGGCTTCGGTGGATTTAACTTCAGGTCCTACTTACGGCAGTGTAACAAACTTAAATTTGGCAGGGCGCTATGAATTTAACCGTATAAAGCACATCAATATTAGTGCGAGCTGCGGATATGAGTTTACCCTGGAAAATCCTTTATCATTACCATTTAACAGGGATAATATCATTCAAGTCATTCGTGTGCCATATGTTATAGACTTACTTCTGAACAGCAATTACACTGTACGTCCTTTTAATGGTAGAAAGGGTGGCATAATGGTACTATATGCTCAAAACTCTATCACGTTTAATAATGCAAATATTGATGTACAGGGCAGGGGTTATCGTGGAGGAGATAACGCAGGTTCTGCTTGGGGATGTGGATCTGTACCTATTCCTCCCCCATACTTTTTACCAGGACCTAACCAAGGGCTGGCGGGGGCAAAAGGGGAGAGCTTTGCTTCTTTTCCTGCGGGACATGAGTTAGCTAGAGGGGCTATGGCTAATGCAGGAGGCGCAGGCATGAATGTAAACGCAGGGGGTGCAGGCGGTAGTAATGGAGGTACAGGCGGCGTAGGTGGGGGTGATTGGGTAGCTTGCTCTCCAAGAAATGACGCGCTAGGGGGAGGTATACCTGGCTATACTGTAGCAGCTACTACTAACCACATACTAATGGGCGGAGGTGGAGGTAGCGCACATGCAGGAGATAATGTATCAAATGGAGGAGATGGTGGTAGTGGTGGAGGTGCAGTTTGGATATTTACAAACAGCCTTATCATAACAGGTACTAACACTATCAATGCCGCAGGAGCGCATGCGTCAAATATACCTTATCAATGGGCAGGAGGTGGTGGAGGTGCAGGCGGCACTGTGCTTATTACCTCTAACACTATATCAGGTACAGGAACACTTACTATCAATACCTCAGGCGGAAATGGAGGAAATGCATACTGGCCTAATCAGCTAGGTCCTGGGGGTGGTGGAGGAGGAGGTAGACTAATACTCTCTTATGCTTCTGTGCCCACACAAATTTCTCATATCAGCACAGGTGGTGCCCCAGGAGTATACTGCGGACCTTGCACAAGCCCTTATTTTAATACAGCAGGTTCAGCAGGGGCAGTTACAACAAATATGGCTATTCCCGCACCACCTTTTCCTCTAACTTGTACTCCATTACCTACTCAAAACATTCTTTTGACAGGTAAAACTGAATTTAATAAACATATCCTACAATGGTCAATTAGTGAGATTGCCCAAAGTAAGGAATTTCAAATAGAAATATCAGATGGAGATAGTCCATTTAATGTTTTGACTACAATATCGGCTACAGGGAACTCTAACTATGAATATACCCACACACCTACGCGCGAAAAACATTTGTATCGCATAAGACACCTTGATAAAGATGGAAAAGTGGAGTATTCTAACATTATCACTCTCTACTCAACAGAAATACAACCTTATTTAAGTAGGTCTGAAAGTTGGATTTCTATAAGTAACTATGCAGATTTTGTAGAGATATACAATTTACAAGGGCAAAGGTTAGCTTTTTATGCTCAAAATCCTTTGCGTATAAATCTAAATGACTTCAATACTACGGCACCTATCATTGTGAGAATAAAAAATCAACATTGGATAGTAAAACCTTGACTTTGAGTAGATAGTTTATTGGTTAAGTTTTTCTTTTTGGGCGTGCCCCTTGCTGACGCAAGGGTCGGGGCATTCCGCACTACGCTTCGCTTCGGTGCTTCGCTAAC
>JANWVW010000194.1 GCA_025056095.1 Bacteroidia bacterium | reverse complement strand
CGTTAGCGAAGTACCGAAGCGAAAGCGCAGTGCGGAATGCCCCGACCCTTGCGTCAGCAAGGGGCACGCCCAAAAAAAACTAAAATAAAAAACAAATATACTATAAAGCTTTTGCGGTCTAACCGTAGACCACAAAAGCAAAGAATTTTAGTTAGTAAAAATAGTCTTACTGTACTGCTTTTACAATTTGTGCAAAAGTATCTGCATGATGAACTGCTAAATGGGCTAGTACCTTACGATTGATAATAATGTTTTTCGCATGCAGCTTGCCCATAAATACAGAGTAAGACATACCATACATGCGTGCAGCCGCGTTGATTCGTTGAATCCAAAGGGATCGAAAATCTCGTTTTTTGAGTTTTCTACCCCTGTATGCATGCAGCATGGCTTTCTCCACGCTATTTTTAGCGATTGTGTAAACCTTGCTTCTTGCGCCCCAATACCCGCGGGCGGCTTTGAGAATCTTTTTACGTCTTGCTCTTGAAGCTACTGAATTTACTGAACGTGGCATAATTATTTCAAATTTAGTCCGAACGCAAGTGGCTTACGCACTTTGTTACTTGCTTCGAAAATGGCTCGCAAAATTAAAAAAGTTTAGATTAACAACAAACGCTTAACTCTGTCCATGTCTGCTTTACTAACTACGGTCTTTTGACTTAAATGTCGCTTGCGCTTAGTAGCCTTTTTAGTCAAAAGGTGGCGCATGTTTGCTTTTTTGCGTCTTACTTTTCCTGTTCCTGTTAAGGAAAAGCGCTTTGTAGCTCCCGAATTTTGTTTCAACTTTGGCATATCCTTGTTTATTTTATGAAACTATGACTTTTTACTCTTGCTATTAGGTACAAGTATCATGAACATTCGCTTCCCTTCTAGCCTAGGTTCAATCTCTATCTTAGCATAAGCTGACATTTCTTCAGCAAACCTTCTAAGCAGCTCCTCTCCTCGCTCCTTGTAAATGATACTTCTACCATGAAACTGCACATAACACTTGACCTTATTTCCTTTTTGAATAAACTCTATAGCGTGCTTGAGTTTGAAGGCAAAATCATGGTCGTCCGTGTTAGGACCAAAACGAATTTCCTTCACTTCTACTACCTGCTGCTTCTTTTTGAGTTCTTTTTCACGCTTCTTTTGCTCATACCTGAGCTTAGAGTAATCCGATATTTTGCAGACAGGTGGATCTGCATTAGGCGCTATCTCTACCAAATCTAAGCCCTCTTGGCGCGCTAAGTCTAACGCTTCTTCTAAGGTCATGATTTGGTTGAAGCCTTCGCCCACTACTCGTACAGTAGGTGCTTGAATCTCCTCGTTGATTCTGTACAATTCTTTATTCTTAGAATTGTCTTTTTTATTCTCTTCCGTAGTACTTTCTCCCTTCTGAAATTTGGACTGCAAAATTGATAACTTCGTTCCAAAAAAACAAACTCTTGAAAAAATTTTTTTATTCTGATTTGCTTTCTTTATTTTTGCACCTATGGATACTCACGCTATTCAAAAAAAATACAAGAGCTAACAGATTTAGTTAATGAGCATAACTATCGCTACTATGTTCTTAACGATCCCATTATATCCGACCAAGAATTTGATGCCCTACTGAAAGAGCTTATAGAACTTGAAAAAAAGTATCCCCAATTTGCTTTACCTGATTCCCCAACTCAACGAGTAGGTTCTGATATTACCAAAAAATTTCCTACCATAGAGCATGAAGTCCAAATGCTTAGCTTGGACAATTCATACACGCTTCAAGACATAGTAGATTTTGATGAACGTGTCCAAAAAGGTCTAGAAGGTAAACCATACCAATACACTTGTGAACTCAAAATTGATGGTTTAGCTATTAGTTTAGTCTATGAAAATGGTAAATTGTCCTATGCTGCTACCCGTGGAGATGGCAGAATTGGAGAAGTTGTAACTAATAATGTAAAAACTATTAAGACCATTCCTTTAAGATTACATGGGGAGGTAGTACCTACGTTTGTAGAAATAAGAGGTGAGGTCTACATTTCTAAATCTAACTTTGAGAAAATTAACCAAGAACGGATTGAGCAAGGCGAAGAGCTGTATGCAAATCCACGCAACTTTGCTTCGGGAAGTTTGAAACTACAAGACCCTCGTGAAGTAGCGCGTCGTAGATTAGACTTCTTCCCCTATTATGTACGTTTGAAAGATAATGAACCTCATTTGAATATACGTACACAATATGAAGGATTTGAGTGGCTTAAAAGGTGGGGCTTCAAGGTCAATCCTCATGTAAGACTTTGTAATTCCTTGCAGGAAGTTCAAGAATACCTTCAAGAATGGGAGAACAAACGATTTACTTTGGACTACGAAACAGACGGAGTTGTAGTCAAGGTAAATGATTATACACAACAAAATATTTTAGGCAACACAAGTAAGTTTCCTCGTTGGGCGTTTGCATACAAATATGCGGCACAACAAGTAGAAACCGTGTTAGAAAGTATTAGCTTTCAAGTAGGGCGAACAGGTGTAGTTACGCCCGTAGCTAACCTCAAACCTGTCCATTTAGCAGGAACTACTGTAAAAAGAGCTACTCTACATAACGCCCAAGAAATAAAACGCTTAGATATACGTGTAGGCGATACGGTATGGATTGAAAAAGGAGGAGAAATTATCCCAAAAGTAGTACGTGTAAACCTACAAAAAAGACCTCAAAACAGCCAACCCTTTGAGTTTATCAAAAACTGTCCCGAATGTAATACACCCTTACAAATAAGTGAAACAGGTGTGCACCATTATTGTCCGAATGCTTATCAATGTCCACCTCAAATTATAGGTAGAATTGTGCATTTTGTCCGCCGTAATGCTATGGACATTCAAGCAGTAGGTGAGGAAAAAGTAGAACAATTTTATAAAGCAGGTTTAATTCGTACACCCGCAGATTTGTATAAAATTACCGAAGAAGACTTGCTTAAATTGGACCGTTTTGGAAAAAAATTAGCTCAAAACGTACTTGAAGGAATACAAAAAAGTAAATCACAACCTTTTGAACGAGTTTTGTTTGCTTTGGGTATTCGGTATGTAGGCGAAACCGTAGCCGTTAAATTAGCTCAACATTTTAAGAGCATAGATGCTTTGTTCAACGCTACGGCAGAAGAGATTAGCCAAGTCCATGAAATAGGGGAAAAAATTGCCCAAGCAGTGGTAGAAGCAGCTCATAATCCGTATTATGTGCAGTTGGTTAAAGAACTTAAAGAAGCAGGTCTACAATTTAGTGTAGACGAAAGCCAAGTACAACAAAGTGTGATATCTAATAAACTACAAGGTCTAACCTTTTTAGCAACAGGTACTATGAAAAATTTTACGCGTGAGCAGATAGAGAAGGTTATACGTCAGAATGGGGGAAAGGTAGCTTCTTCGGTATCTAAAAATCTTTCTTATTTGATTGTAGGGGATGAACCAGGTGAAACTAAAATTAAGAAGGCAAAAGAGCTAAACATCAAGATGATTAGCGAACAGGAATTTTTGGATATGTTGCATAGTTAATAGTTAAATAGTTAACTTTTTAATTTTTTGGGCGTGCCCCTTGCTGCGCAAGGGTCGGGGCATTCCGCACATAGCCCGCAGCACGCGGACCTTGTGGGCAAAAACTCCATATAAGGGTACGCCCAAAATATTGAACAAATCAAACAAAAATTTTCAAAAAAATAGTTAAAGTTTGAATAACCTCATGCACACAGTTGATTAAGTTCAAACTAAGCATAATTATGCTTATCTTTGTATTGCAGTGGCTAAAACATTTTTTGACAAATGGATTGCCGTATGTTTTAGTAGTTTACTGATAGTAGTGCGAACCTTAACTTATGCAGAGGGCTATTATTATGTGTATAACATTTACATTTCAGGGAACAGAGTTACTCACGAAAAAGTAATTTTACAAGAGCTCAACATTCGCCCTAACGATAGTCTACCCAAAAGTGAGATTAAGTCTTATCTTCAAAAGGCACGCAATAGAATTTACAATTTAGATTTATTCAACGAAGTAAAAGTAAGCTACCAAAAATGCACTGCCGATACAAATTTTATTATCATTGATGTGATAGTTACAGAAAGGTGGTATATATGGCCTGTACCTGTTTTTGAGTTGAGAGATAGAAACTTAAATATATGGTGGCAACATAAAAGCTTTAAGCGAGTTACTTATGGCATAACAGGCGGAGTTGAAAATTTCAGAGGTCGGAATGAAACAGTGGGAATTAGCTTGACAAATGGTTATGCCAAAGCAGCTATCTTTTTTTACGATATCCCAAATTTGAGCTACAAACATAGAATTGGCTTAAATCTTTTAGCCAGCTATTCGGAAAGAAAAGAAGTCGTATTTAGTACAAAAGAAGGTAGAGAGCAGTTTTTTAGACAAAAAGTTTATGCTAGTCGATTTTACAGGGGCATACGTATAGATGCCTCAAAAAGAATTACCCTGCTGCGCAAGGTAGATGCTTACGTGCATTATCGTAATTTTTCTGTATCGGATTCTGTTTTGATGCTCAACCCTGACTACTTGATGGGCAAATCTCATATTCATTACTTAAAAATGGGCGTAAAATATACAGACAATCATGTGGATATTGTGGAGTATCCCCTAAAAGGATATTACTACACCATAGAAGGGACAGACATAGGTATAGGCAGCAAGCAGTTTCATAGTGTAAAACTAAAACTCAACTATCAATTTTATGGCAAGTTGTGGGGAAAAAGGCATTATTGGAAATATGAAGGTTTAGCAGCGGGAATTACAGGTAAAAGATTGCCCTTTGAGGAGTACATTTTCATGGGCTATGACCACGTTATTCGTGGAAATGAGTATTATGTACAGCAAGGGCATGCACAGGTTTTACAAAGCATAGAATATAGATATGTTTTAGTTCAACGCAGAACCTACCTCATGAGCTGGATGCCTATTAGACAGTTTAGGGATTTACCTTTTGCTATGTACCTAACTACTTTTTACGACGTAGGATATACCCACGCGCGCGTATCTTTAAATAATCCACTTAATAACCGATGGTTGTATGGATATGGTATAGGAATAAACTTTCTTGCCCCTTACGGCACCGTCATAAAAATAGATAGATCTTGGAATCAATACAGAGAGAAAGGATGGTTTGTAGCGGTAAAGATAACTTTTAGGTAAATTTTGGAGATTAAGTTTATTTTTCTGGGCGTGCCCCTTGCTGACGCAAGGGTCGGGGCATTCCGCACTACGCTTCGCTTCGGTGCTCCGCTAACGCTGCGCACTGCCTATCGGCATGCTC
>JANWVW010000193.1 GCA_025056095.1 Bacteroidia bacterium | reverse complement strand
AAGCGTAGCCCGTAGCACGCCGACCTTGTGGGCATGAGCGCAAGCGAAACGCCCACAAGGACACGCCCAAAAAATAAAAGAATCAACAAAAAACATTTAACGTTTATCATTTATTCATTGGTTAAATTTGAATCTTTACCTATTTTTGCTTAAAATTTACTTAACTTAAATTATGAAAAGTCAAAGTTATTGGATTATTATTTTGACCGCCATATTGAGTAAGCTAAGCCCTGGGCAAATTACTATTATGCCCTCTGATATGCCCTCAATAGGAGTAACCTATCAAATGCTGCAAGATACAAATACTTCATTGCCAGTTATTACCCCAAGCAGCAGCACAGCCCAAAATTGGGATTACTCTAATGCCTTCCCGAATGTAACAGATACCCTTGTGTGGCAATTTGTAGATAAAACCACCTTGCCCGGACATACTAACTTCCCCGCTTCAACCATGGGCTTTAACAACAAAAGAGATAGTGTGTATGTATTCCTTTTGAACGATAACGACGGACTATATGTAGAAGGTACTTACACTTATTTTAGCCTAGCCCCTAACACAGCTATTGTCCTCAATCCGAAAGAATTACTCTTTCCCACAAACTTTACTTATAGTAACTATCGCTCTCATCAAGCTAAATCTACTGTATTTGCAAACGTAATGGGCTTTGACGTTAAGTTGGTTAGCCGTATAACCTCTAAATTTACAGGCGATGCTTTTGGTTCGCTTAAAACCCCCACAGGTAACTACGCCAATGTACTTCGGATTAAAAAAGTACGCATTCAGCAAGATAGCATTTATGTGAAATTTGGCACTTCTTACGTACCTTTTCAAAATAATACAGACAGCACTTTGACCTACATTTTTATGGAAAAAAATCCTAGCCATGCACTTGTGTGTGAAATAGTCATGGACAGAGATAATTTTAATAAACCTAAGCGAGGTAGATATAGCAGAACTTCTTCTGTTAGTATAAAACCTGAAAAAGACAATATTCCTCAAATTATTGCTTACCCCAACCCCGTACAAACCTATTTGAATCTTGACCTAACTCATCTTCCCCAAGCTCAAAATTTAATTTTGTACGATTTTTCGGGCAAAGTCTTACTTCAAGAATCTGTTCAATCTGTACAAAGTATAAGTATTGACATTGCTCATTTGCCCAAAGGAATTTATACCTACCATGTAACAGGTAGAAACAATGAACTACTGGGATGGGGCAAATGTGTAAAATAGTTATCTTTTGTACTTAACACAGATAAACTCAACTAACAGGTTTGATGCTTTTGTGCTATCTTTGCACAGAGTGCAATAGTAATGAAGCAACTTTCGTTTTTTAGCAAGTACTTTAAGGGCGATCCTTGGCTATGGATAAGCACTTTGATGATTAGCTTTATCGGAATATTAGCCGTGTACAGCGCTATTACTCCGTTAGCTACTCAAAAAAAAGTAATTAACGAACTATTTTTAGGCAAACACATCTTTATGATTGTATTAGGTTTTAGCATGATGTTTTTTATGCACCGAATAGACTACCGGATATTAGGAACATTGAGCATATTTGGAATATGGCTGTGCGTACCTTTGTTGATCTACACTTTGGTTCAGGGCGTTAATATTCATAATGCTAGCCGTTGGCTAAGACTACCCATTATTAACCTTACCTTTCAACCTTCTGATTTTGCTAAAATTGCTTTGATTATTTATGTAGCTAGGCAACTATCTGTAAAACAAAAAAATATCAAGGACTTTTATGCTACCTTTTTACCTATTATTTTTTGGATAGCTGTCATTTGCGGACTTATTGCCCCAATGAACTTGAGCACGGCTTCTATGCTTTTTTTAGTTTGCTTTATTCTGATGTTTATTGGAAGAATATCTTTGTTGCATTTAGCTTTGATTGTGTGCATCAGTATAATAGGTTTTATGGGACTTTTTAAGATATCTCCCCGAAGTGAAACTTGGCAAAAACGAATAGAAAGCTACCTTTACGAAGATTCTTTTCAGACCGAGCAAGCTAAAATTGCCATAGCTACTAGTGGACTCTTAGGTAAAGGTCCAGGAAAAAGTACTCAAAAGTATCTTCTACCGCAACCCTACAACGACTTTGTTTTTGCTATAATTATTGAAGAATATGGATTGATAGGGGGAGCATTGGTCATTTTTTTATATTTGTTCTTCACTTATCGAGCGCTAGTGGTGGCTAATAACTTGCAAGATAGAATTTTCGGAAAATTATTGGTGATAGGTTTATCGCTCAATATATGTTTGCAGGCATTGGTCAATATGGGCGTTGCAGTGGGCGTATTACCTGTAACAGGACTTGCTCTACCTATGCTTAGCATGGGCGGGACTTCTATTTTATTTAATGGGATTGCTATCGGAATTATCATCAGCATCAGCCGAGAGGTGGAAACTCAAAAAATTACCCCCACAAGAGAATCTTCGCCCTATCATTTCAAAAATTCGCCGATTAACTTTGTAGAAAGAACTCAAAGAAAAATGAATAAACCCATGTAATTATTACTTTTGTACTATGGAACTAACTCCATTACAATACGAGATACTAGACAAAATTTACTTTGTTGAACCTTTTCATCGGATAGTAGAGGAGGTCAAAAGCCCTGCCAATGTTGTAGCAGATGAACTCAAAAATCTAATTGCTAAACAGTGGGTCCAAGTATTAAAATACGATGAGCAAATTAAAGATTACATAAAAACAGAAATTTATGACATAGACAACTTAGAAGACTACTTTTTCCTTATAACAAAGGAGGGCTTATTGAAGCACAATGGCAGATAACATTAAAACCATCTTATGCATCAATGCCGCAGATACAGCGGGAGGCATCGGTATCGCCACAGATATTAAAACTATACAAAGCCAAAACATGGATAGCATTCATGTCTACACAGCAATTATAGCGCAGTATCATGATGAACTAATAGACATGATAGAAATTCCTGCTGATGTGGTACGCTTGCAGTTAGATAGTATACGGAAGTACAAAATTTATGATGCAATTAAAATAGGAATTATTCCAAATGTGCGCATAGCACAAGAAATAGGTAATTTTATCTCACAAGTAAATGTCCCTGTGGTTTTGGATATTTCTTTACGTAATCGTAGCAGTGCAGAGTGGAGCAGTGCTGATGTAGTTTTAGCCGTAATTGAGAACATTATTCCTTACGTAACCATATTCGTGCCGAATAAATACGAAGCAGAACAATTTTCAGGTATGCCCATAGATACTCCCGAAGATGCACAAGTAGCAGTTCAACGTATAGCACAGCTCAATTATGATATGTATGTCCTTCTCAAAGGGCGTTTATTTAGTCATACCTATCGTGCAGATGAATATGGTGATAAATGGTGTAGTGATATTCTCTACTACAAAAATGATTTTTACCTGTTTGAAGCGCCTACAATCAGCAACACTAAGCACTTCGGTTCAGGTGATATGTATTCCTCTTTAATTGCTTGCCAATTAGCCCAGCAGCAAAACGTAGTAGATGCCGTCAGAACAGCCAAAGAAAAAATTAGCTATGCCATAAAAGATACTCATAATCAAAGAGTTAATATTATTCATTCTGAAAAACCTAACCACACTTGACCAAGTTTTAAGTTTTAAACAAATGAACATAAATTGCATATCTTTGCTTATAAGACTACAAGGCTTTAGTATGAGATTAGAAGAAGCCATTTTGCAGTACCATTTCAGTTCTCAAGCTCAAAAAGCAGGAATAAATATCATCTACACAGCACACTGGCTACACAACTGCATACAAGATTTTCTCAACCCCTATCATATTACTCCGCAGCAGTATAATGTCCTTCGGATACTCAAAAATGTATATCCAGTTTCTTTAAGCATCTGTGATATCCGTAAGCAAATGCTAGATAAAACTTCTGACGTTTCACGAATTGTAGATAGGCTAGTCAAGCAAGGTTTAGTAACGCGAAAAATTAGTCTTATTGATAAGCGTTTGATTGACATACGCATATCTGAACAAGGTATTGCACTTCTAAATAAAATAGACAAACAACAAAACAGATTAGAGCAAATCATGAGCGTGTTGAGTAATCAAGAGTTAGAAACAATCAACGCTATTTTAGATAAGCTACGAACCTTGAATGTAGAGCTTTACCCAAACGAGAGTAGCCATTTTGAGGAGTGAACTTGTAACCTAAAATCGCTTGTGTTATGCTTCAAATTGCAGCGGTATCATATCTTAACACACAACCCTACTTATTAGGTATCCGAAAATATCTTTCTGTAAATCATACGGTTGAGGTCTATGACCCTAAAAGGTGTACAGAAATGCTCAAATGTGGCAAAGCAAATGTAGGACTTATTCCTACGGCAACCTTATCCGAACTCAAAAACGTCGTTCCTATATCGGATTATGGAATTGTAGCCTACGGCAGAGTATACTCTGTAAGCCTGTACAGCCAAGTACCTATTCAAAAAATTTCAACTATCTTTTTAGACTACCAATCGCGTACATCCATTGCGCTTGCACAAATTTTATGTCAAAATTATTGGAAAATTAAGCCTAAATTTATAGAAGCTTACCCTGGATATGAAGCTCAAATACAAGGTAATCAAGCAGGAGTAATTATTGGCGATAGAGCTATAATCTTAAAAACAGCTTATCAGTATGACTTTGACCTTGCTCAAGCTTGGTATGAGTACACTCAATTACCTTTTGTTTTTGCGCTATGGGTGGTTGATAAAAAACTGTACAGTTCGGAACTTCATTCTTTGCTCAATTATGCTTTTGAAAAGGGCATTCAAGACAGACGGAATTACTATGCTCAATGGGCGGCACAGCATCAGATAGATGAGCAAACAGTGAGTTTGTATTTGGATAAATACATTCACTACACTATCTCTGCCGAAGCTAAACAAGGTTTAAGTTTGTTTTTAGATAAGCTTTGTTGCGTGGCTACTCGTTTAGACTAAAAAACAGTTCAGATAAAGGATATTGCTGTGGTTATATTTCAAACTAAAAGACATACTTTCTCATTTAGTTCAATATCAATCTTTTTATCCCGTTGGTGCGGGATACTTCTGCCAAAGCAGGCAAAATATCTTGATTTCAATTTTTATGAAGGATATTTTTTTATTTTGGGCGTGCCCCTTGCTGACGCAAGGGTCGGGGCATTCCGCACTACGCTTCGCTTCGGTGCTCCGCTAACGCTCCGCACTGCCTATCGGCATGCTCCATGCCCCTCACGCAATTGAATAACACTCCCTCAATACCCTCAACTTGACCTTAT
>JANWVW010000192.1 GCA_025056095.1 Bacteroidia bacterium | reverse complement strand
CGCAGCACCGAAGCGTTAGCGTAGCCCGTAGCACGCCGACCTTGTGGGCAAAAGCCCACAAGGGCACGCCCAAAAAAGAAAAATTAAAACATTATATTTGAATAATCTAACCTAAAATAGGTATATCCACGGGGTCTTTTACCTCCTCTTGGGAATAGTCATGAATGACATTGTAAAGTGTGTCCCTTTCAATAGGAATAAAACCTGCTTTTTTTATCAAATGTACTAATTCTCGAGTAGTTAAAGCAGGATTCTGCTCCTCTGCCCCTGCCATAGAGTAAATTTTGGTAGTGTCATCAATAGTGCCATCAATATCATCAACCCCGTAGCTTAAACTCATTTGAGCTGTTTGCTTACCAATCATAGGCCAGTAGGCTTTGAGATGAGGGATATTATCCATAAAAATGCGAGCTACCGCATAATTTTTAAGGTCTTCTAACATGTTCACTTCGCTTACTACATGGGAAAGTTGGTTGTTATCATCTCTATATTTGAGCGGAATGAACGTATTAAAGCCATGGGTTTTATCTTGTAAGCTACGCAAACGAGCCATGTGATCAATTCTGTGGTGATATTTTTCTATATGTCCATAAAGCATAGTACAGTTAGAAGGAATGCCAAGTTTATGGGCTGTTTCATGAATAGTAAGCCATTGCTCCGTAGAGGCTTTTGTATCGCAAATTTGACTGCGTATCTCTTCTGCAAAAATTTCCGCACCTCCGCCAGGGATAGAGTCTAATCCATATTGTTTGAGTGCGCGCAGTCCTTCTTCTATGGTCATTTTAGAACGAGCGATCATTACAGCTAATTCTACGGCTGTAAAAGCTTTTACATGAATGCCAGGTAAAATTTTTTTGATTCTTTGGATCATCTCACCGTAGTAATGTACATCCCGCTTGGGATGCACACCTCCCACAATATGTACTTCTGTAATGCCCTTACCTTGATATTTACGAGCAATATTTTCTATCTCTTCAAGCGAATATTCCCACGCCCCCTCTTGACCCGGTTTGCGCGCAAAAGCACAAAAAGCACAGGTGAAAATACAAATGTTTGTGGGTTCTATGTGAAAATTGCGGTTAAAATATACTTTTTTCCCGTGTTTACGCGTACGTACATAATGGGCTAAGCTCCCTAACAAACTCAAATGATTACTCTCATACAACATCAAGCCTTCTTCCTCTGTAATACGCTCGTTCGCTACTACCTTTTCCGCAACAGCTTTTAACTTGGGGTCCTTGATAGATGAAAGAATTATATTCATACCTACAAAAGTAAATACATTTTTACAACTTTCAAAACTTTTTGAAAGTTGCAAAAAGTTGTAAGGCTACGAAGTTAAGACCCAAATTTTCGTTCAAAACATTCCTCGCTATCTTGTTCAAATGGTATTTCTCCTCTATCTACATTAAAGGTCATACTTTTTAAATTACTTCTCTTCGTAGTTATGCCTTAGGTCATCAATACTTATCAGCCGACTATCTCTTTTGAAGTGCACAAAAGTTCAGCCGTTATACCTTCTTTTCCTAATAGATAAGCACTTACTTTTTGGGTAGAGCCTACTATTCCATCAGTGATTAAAGAAGCATCGGCTAATACCTGTGCCAGAGTGTTTTTCATCTCTACTGCACAAGTATTCACTAATTTTCACATATCCTTTTTCAATCAAGTTTCCGAAGGGGACTTTGGTTTTCTTTTTTCAACACGATATTGTAAGGCAAGTTTTGCATGTAAGTAATTGAATATAAAGGATGCATATATTAAAAATTAAGCTGTTGTGTTTTTATTTTATATGGAATTATTGAAATATGAAGATTCAAAAGCCTAGATATACTAAGCCTAACTTGCCCCAAAAAATATGTGAGCATTGTCATCGTCCAATGGTGTGGCGTAAAGCTTGGGCAAAAAATTGGGAACAAGTTAAATATTGTTCAGATAAATGCCGAAAAGAAGCTAAGCGTAAAAAATAAAAAATGAAAAAAATTAACTTAATTTTTTACGATTATTCGACATTTTAAGCACACGATTATGAAAAAATACATTAAATTTGTAAAGTCAATATGAAAAGCTTAGCTTTTTCACTTGTACTGCTTTTTTATCCTGCTCTTTATTTTGCCCAAGTAGGCAAAATTTTTCCTACACTAAGCGGTACTACTTTGGATAACAAAAACATAACTTTACCTACTAGCACAAAAGGTAAATACACTGTTTTAGGTATAGGCTATTCTCAAAAATCCAAGCAGGAACTAGAAACTTGGCTACAGCCTGCTTTCAACACTTTTATTTATGAACCTGAATACGATGCCCAAGTATACTTTGTAATTATGATAGGCGGAATTAAACAGGCCGCAGGAGAAAAAATTGAAGAAAAACTAAAAAAAGAACTGGACCCTGAATTGCATAAGTATGTTCTAGTATACCAAGGCGCACTAGGTAAATATAAAGATGAACTAAATATGACTGAAAAAGAAACTCCTTACTTCTATGTACTAGATCCACAAGGCAAAATTATTTATACTACTTCTGGGGCTTATACCCCAGCTAAAATGGAAGGAGCTACCAAACTTTTACCTGCATCTACAACTGATGATTCTGATGAAAAAGAGGATGAAGAAGAATAAAAATTACTTCTGATTAGGATAGATGTATGCAGCTTAAGATAGAAGAATGTTCAGCAATCATACAAACTTTGCTGAACGAATTTATGGGAAAATTGATTATTACCCGAATTCAAGGCGAAATACTGGCTATTCTGGGCAGCTTACCTATTGATAGTTCTGATATTCAAAAAATTATCTTAAATAAATCAAGCAGTTTTGAATATACAACTGCAGACAATGTAGAACTTATTGTACAGCAATACATTTTACATCAAGCACAAATTAGGTACTACCTTTTGAAACTCAAAACCACAGGTATTCAAAAAGATATATTGAGTCAATTTTTCAATCAATTACCTGTAGGGGTACTTATCCAAACGGTAGATAGAAAAACTTTTTTAGCTAATGATATTGCCATCAACTTATTAGGTGAAGGTATTATAAATCCAAACAAACAAGAATATCCACTTTATATGGAATATACCAACGACATCTACCCTTTCTCTAAACTACCTATGACCTTAGCAGCACAAGGTAAAAAAGCGTATGCTAATGATATTCAAGTATTAAAAAATAACACTCGTATTCCTTTGGAAGTTATTGCTGCACCTATTTATGACTCTCAACAAATACAGTATTTAATTGCCATTTTTAGGGATATTTCTCACCAAAAAGCTATAGAGAGAGAACTACAAGTCAAAACAGAGGAACTTCTAACTAGTAATGAAGAACTCTCACAAAATTTAGAAGAGCTTCGGACGACTCAAGAATTTATGAGAGCACAAACTGAACGACTGCTACGCAAAAACGACATGGTCAATCGCTTTCAGAATGTTTTGAATAATTTTACCAAAAATATTTTGCCCAAAATAGAAACTTACAAGCAAGCTCAAAACTATCTCTCTGAAACTGCTTGTAAATCTCTCAATATATCTCAATGTTCTATATGGAAATATAATGAGCAACTACAAGCACTGGAACTAGAAACTCTATATTCTAATGAAGTTCAAACACATTTGCATTTGAGGTATGTTTTAACTGCAGAGGAGCACCCCTATTTTTTTCAAGCTCTACGTGTTGAGAATGTTTTTATTAGTAACAATGTGTATGAGCATATCTATACTCGTACTCTGTTAGATAGCTACTACAAGTCCATGGGTATTATTTCGGTAATGGTTGTTCCTTTACTACAATCAGGAAACTTAATCGGATGCATTTGCTATGAGCAAAAAGGTAATACTGGACGTTCTTTTGAACCTGAGGAAAGATATTTTGCAAAATCTATCGCAGACCTTTTAGTCATGAGTATAGAAAGTGTTAATAACAAAAAGATGCTTGCTGAATTGAAAGCATTGAACGAAGAAATTATATCCCAAGACCAAGAACTCCGCCAAAATATGGAAGAGTTACAAACTGCCCAAGAGAACTTATACATTCTCAATAACATTTTACAGCAAAAAGAACAAAAACTAAGTACCTACAATCAAACTTTATCTTATCTTACCTTAAAAAATTATGCAGAGTTAAATAATCTGTCAAAAGTTTTTGAATGCATTACAGAAGAAACCTCAAAAGCAATGAACGTGGCGCGGGTAAGTATATGGAAACTCTCTGACGATAACGAAAAAATATCCTGTTTAGACCTATACTGGAACAGCAAGCACGAATCAGGGTTAGAGCTCTATGCCAAAGATTACCCCAATTATTTTAGATGCCTATTTTATCAAGATGCAATAGTAGCTAACGATGCCAGAAATGACCTTCAAACTTCTGAATTCAATGAAACCTATCTCAAACCGTTCGATATTTACTCCATGTTAGACTATCCTATTCGTTTGAGAGGTAAAACCATAGGAGTGATTTGTTGCGAACAGGTAGGGCGAATTACTCGTTGGGAAGCAGAAGATCAAACTTTCTTAAAATCTGTAGCCAACCTTATTTCACTTGCTTTTGAAGCTGATGCTCGCCAAAAAGCTGAAAATACTCTAAAATCTTCGCACACATAAGTACGTATGAACATTCAACTACTAGATAAGAGTTTTACTATATTTATCACACAAGCAGAAATACAGGATAAGATTAAATCCATTGCCGAGCAAATCAATATAGATTTTGCGGGAAAGAGTCCTATTTTTTTACCTGTTCTAAATGGAGCATTTCTGTTTGCATCTGATTTAGCAAAACACATCAAACTTACGTGTGAGTTTGAATTTGTCAAAATATCAAGCTATAAAGGGGAAATTTCCGCCAAGCACCAACCTTTTATCATGTTAGGTGTTGAAGCAGCTACCATTCAAGATAAAGATGTAATTGTTTTGGAAGATATTGTGGATACAGGTAGAACGATTGAAATGTTAGTTCATTATCTCAAACAGCGAAATCCCAAGAGTATTCGCGTAGCTTGTTTGTTTCACAAGCAGAAGCTTTCCCCCAGCATTCATTTGGATTATGTAGGTTTTGAGATTCCAAATGATTTTATTATTGGCTATGGGCTAGATTATGCCAATTTAGGCAGAAATTTGATGGATGTGTATAAGTTAGAAGCAAAATAGTTAATCTTTTTTAATTTTTTGGGCGTGTCCTTGTGGGCGTTTCGCTTGCGCTCATGCCCACAAGGTCGGCGTGCTGCGGGCTACGCTGACGCTTCGGTGCTACGCTTCGCTCCGCACCGTGCTAACGCACGCCCTTC
>JANWVW010000191.1 GCA_025056095.1 Bacteroidia bacterium | reverse complement strand
ATTTCGGCTTGTTCGCTCAGATGGGGATTATTGATAATTAAAGCTCCGCCTTCACCCGCAATAATATTTTTGGTTTCATGGAAAGAAAACGCTGCCAAATGCCCGATGCTGCCAAGCGCTTTTTGCGTACCGTCAGAAAAGGTATAGTAGCTGTCGATGGCTTGTGCAGCATCTTCAACAACCCACAAGTTGTATTTGGCTGCCAGTGCCATGATGCGTTCCATGTCGCAGGCTACGCCCGCATAGTGTACAGGGACAATTGCCTTGGTGCGCGGCGTAATGAGTTCCTCAATCAGTTCGGCATTAATGTTAGGTTCCTCGCTATGGCTGTCGCAAAAGCGGATATTTGCCCCGCGCAGAATGAAAGCATTGGCGGTAGAAACAAAAGTATAAGATGGCATAATGACCTCATCGCCGGGTTGTATGTCCACCAGCAAGGCAGCCATTTCTAGCGCATCGGTGCAAGAAGTAGTGAGCAAGCACTTGCCAAAGCCATAACGCTGTTCAAAAAATTGTTGGCACAACTTAGTATACTTGCCGTTGCCGGAGAGTTTGCCTTCATAGACGGCATCGTACATGTAGTGCGCTTCTTTGCCAGTGAGGTGGGGTTTGTTGAAGTATACTTGCATGTAAGTTAATCTGATTCTTTACCTATTGCTACCATGCCTTTTACTGCAAAGAGATCATTTTGCTCCCCTAAAATATTTCTAACAGCTAATATACCTGTCTTTACCGAGTGATGCATATTATTCCACTTATACATACCATTACGCCCTATAAGATATAAACCTTTCACTTTTGAGAACTCATTCATAATAGTTGCGACATGAGCTTCATAATTCTTAAAATATACAGGATAGGCTTTGGAAAGACGAAGCACAGATGCTTTAATCGGAGTCTTTTTTGTAAGATTCATGTATGCTAAATCTGATAAAGCTATTTCTATGATTTCAGAGTCATTCATGTTCCATATATTATCTTCCTTGAAACAATTGTATTCAACACCTATACCAACTTTACTCTCCAAAGAAAGTCCAAAATCGTAATTTCCAAAATTAGTTACCCTTAGAGCTCTTACATTAGGATCATGAATATCAATCCAATGGTATTTAAAATTTTGGATATCGTTTTTTAAAAAGACAAGATTCACTAATAATAAGTTTCTGTAAACAAGTTGTTCTATCGAACTCCTTAATACATCATAATTAATCTTTTCAGACTTTAAAACATTGTACAAATCTTCTAAATGTATAGTTGATATAATATCAGTGAATTCTTTACAATTGTTTCCAGAGAAATTTACTATAAAACCTGAGGAAGTTTCCGTAATTTGACTTATGGACTGATTTAAAAATAAATCGGCTTTTTCGAAAGCTTTTATTTTATTAAGTTGAGAATTATAAACAGATTGCGAGCCCCCTTTGGGGAATAAAAATGTCTTGATAATAAAATCCTTGTCTCTTTTTAAAGACTTGTATATCATAGTTAGCAGAGAAGACTTAATACGTTGTCCTGCCCAATTAGGAGAGATATCAGCACAACTTAATCCCCATATTTTTTCATTGTATACTTTGAAAAAATTCTCATATAAAGGAGTACCAAAATTTGCTTTTACCCAATCTTCAGCTGATACAATTTGACGAGGCTTTAGCTTTGCAAATAAAAAGCCAGTAAGTAAGTAAGCAATCTTGAACGGACCAAGATTAATAAAAGCATTCCATGGATCGAGTGGTGATTTAATGTATTTCCCTTTATAAAATATAGCATTGTTTCTCGTGTAAGATTCCATTTGAACACCTGCAAGTTTTTGCCAAAATTGGAGGACATCTATGTCTTTATCAAAATAGATATGAGGACCTAATTCAAATCTAACTCCATCAATTTCAATTGTCTGCGAAAGACCACCAACTGCAGGGCTTTTCTCAATAATAGTAAAAGATATGTTGTTTTGAATCAGCTCAATTGCCGCTGCCAGACCAGCAAAACCAGCACCTATAATTAAGATATTTTTATCTTTCATATTGCCATATAAATTTGGGTATTTCATGCCATGCAATGTTTGCTATCATGTCAACAATGGAGACATGATCTTCAAAAGGAGAGCTTAATTGCTTATAAGGAGGATATTTAGGATAATGTTTATAAAATAACTCAATCCCTGCATTGTAAAAAAGATATTCCTTACCTAGTATATACTCCTTTGCAGCAGGTCCTGATATATATATTTTTGCTTTTAGGAGCGAAAGTATATCTATGAGTCTCTCTACCTTGTCTACCTTATGGCTATGGCTTATGTTGAGTTCACGGGCATTATAAAACTTAGTAGATACTCCAATTTTATTAGCTATATACTTAATCAAATATTGATTTAGTTCCGATAAATAATCCCATTTTCTTTCTATCAGATAAATGCTCATTAATTCTTCAAGTTGATAGTAGTATGGGGCATTTCTATATGCTAAGGATAGTGACTTGTAGTGTTTTTCTTGCCATCGACTATCTGTAATTTTCACTTCATCAATCATTAAATTAGTAGCACAGCTAGAAATTGGTATTGTTAACCACTGGACTCCATTCTTAGAATAAATCCTGTTACGATTCCTCCAATCGTTTTTGGTATATTTAACACAATCGTAAAATACAAAAATATCTACATCATTAATTATATCAAAGTATCCTTTCCAAGGAATATAATTTGATTGAAGGATAGCTACTTTCATATACTTTTTGGTCTTATGATATTTCTTTCAAATAGAGATCTAACTATTCTTGCACATCTTTCTGCTTTTTCTATGTCGAAGTTGAAATCATTAAACAAATTGACTATGTGATTTTCTATGATGTCAGACCTTACTAAGGTATCTTGACGCATGATATACTTAGCAACATTTACATAATGTGAGCTGGCAAATAAATTATTCATAAAAATACTATTCAAAAGCTTTGACTTATTAGTAATCAATAAATTAAAGCGCCAGATATTAGAAGTTTGATGAAAATATAGATCAGCAGGGATAATACTTCTATATATTTGATTTAATAAGTTCTTGTGTTGTATAGACTTATTCTGTTTCTCGAAGAAACTTTTTTCATAATTCTCATCTATCAAGTTTGAATAAATATCTATCCAGCTACCTGATACTTCTCTCAAACAAAATCTCCTATTTCCATTAATTATTTGCTTCCAGTAAAAATCCTTTTTATTATAAAAATTTTCATAATTAATTGATTTTAAATTATTAACTTTATTTTCTATGTTAAGCTTATTGATAGCAATTCCGAATCCTCCGTATCCCATATCGACAACTTTTCCCTTTCCAGAACTAAATATCGTCAAATCTGCTTTATAAGGATAGTCAGGATTACATACGCTCAAACATTTATCATGTATCAAGCAGGGCACGGTATCTTTAATAATACTAACCTGTTCAATGTCCCATTCAGTTCCAAAATAATCAACTATTAGTACGCCCTCTTTCCCTGTAAATAACCTTAGTACATCAATATGACTAAATCCAAAGTCATAAAAAATAACTTTTTTACCTAACTTGAGGAATAAGTAAGGGACAGAAAAACAAATTTGAGAGGGCAATAACCAAGTATCAATATACTTACCTTGGTCTAATAAGAAATGATATAATAATCCTATTGCTCGATTGGTAAAATATTTATACATAAGTTTTAAGAAGCATGAATTTCAGTCTCTAAAATATTTTGCAAAATCTTCTTCCTGGAAGATAATTGCTATGTGGCTCTTTTTGTATACGGTGTAGGTAACTTCATACATGGGATATGCAGTATTTAATATGCAAAAACGGCTTAAGTTTTTTTGGATATATGCAAAAGTTTTTTGAGGATCAAGGTAATATAGTTTGTCTGAGTAGAATGTAGCATAAGTTGTTAAGGCATTAAATGATATTCCTATGCGTGCCAGATGAAACATTTTTGATATGATTTTAAAAATAAATTCTTCCCATTCTATTTTTTCAATTCCATTTGGAATATTGAAAGTTCCACTCACTACCAAAAAATCAAACTCCTTATGAAAGGATTCTGAGAGAAAATCCTCGGAAGTAATGGTAATATTAGGATACAGCTTTCTTGCTGTTTCTACCATTTCTGGCACTATTTCAATACCGTAATATTCATGTTCTATTTTATTCATTATAAGATATTTATGCAGATCACATACCCCCGCACCAATGTCACATATCGAAAACTTATCCCGTTTATGTTTTAACAAAGGCGTTAAAAGTTGATTAAATCTTTCAAACTGGGTAGTAGTATTATTCTGAAATGTTCCCTGTGGAGTATTCCCATGAAGGAGGAAATTTGGGCGATATGCTTCTAATTGCTTCTTAATGATGTCACTCATTTTGATTCAAATTTAAAACCTTATTAACTATAAATAGTGGACGTTGACGGATTTCTACATATATGTTTGCAAGATAGCGTCCAATTATGCCTAAAACTAGTAAAGTTAAGCTGCCAAAGAATGCCGTAACTATTAGCAAAGTCGTGTATCCAGGTGGAATATTAGGATTTAATAGATAATTTATCAAGTTCCATAAACCAACGCACATTATCAAAAATAATGCAAGAATGCTCACATTGATAAGATACTCTAATGGCTTATTAGTCATTGCTAAAATAATGTCTAACATTAAATGAAATCTTTTTAAGAAAGAATAATTTCCTTTTCCTTGTAATCTCTTTTTATTTTTAATTTGTAGTACCTCGTAATGCATACCAATATCATGAGTAATACCAGCAACTACCCTAACTCTCTCATCGTAGGTATTGTAAATATTTAAAAACCTTCTGCTAAATCCTTTCATCATTAGTTGATTAGGAATAATATTTACATTTAGGACTTCATTCATTAAGAACCAAAATAATTTAGAGCTATACTCATCAGTAAAATTATTCCTAACATCAGAGACTGTATAAACAATATCAACATTTGCTTGAAGCCGAGCTATTATCTCTGGAATAACTTCGGGAGGATTTTGCAAATCACAATCCATAATAATTGTGTATTCTCCTAATGCATATCGCATTCCTGCGCTCATTGCAATTTGCTGCCCAAAATTACGACTTAGCTTAATGCCTTTTACACGTTTATCCTCCATGCAGTTGCGTTCAATTGCTTCCCAAGATCTATCAGGACTGCCGTCTTCTACCAGAATGATTTCATAGTTTTCTGTAATCTTACTTACCTCTTCCTTAATTCGCTTTACTAATATGTCTACAATTTTCTCTGCTTTGTAAACTGGGCTGACTATACTAATCAAGGGCGTTTC
>JANWVW010000190.1 GCA_025056095.1 Bacteroidia bacterium | reverse complement strand
CCTTGCCCACACTTCGCTGCGCTTGTGTGGGCAAGGTCGGCGTGCTACGGGCTGCGCTGACGCTTCGGTGCTGCGCTGCGCTTCGCACCAAGCCTGACGGCTTGCCCTTCGCATGCCTCACGCAAGTGGTATTTTGGTGTTTTATCTTGTTTGTATACATGTATTTTTTTACTTTGTTTAATGCTCATTATCAATCACTTACAAGTTTAAAATTTTTTACTTTGTTTGAACCGCATTCGCTTTATCTTGTTTTACATTGATTTTCAAGCATGTACAAGGTTAAATCTTGAATGCATGGACTTTACACGACGCTTTAACCTTGAATATGCAAATTTTATCTTTGTAGTTATGTGTTTATTTGTTTAAGCTAGGAAGCTCAAACTACGTTATCAGGTACTTGCAAGGTTAGGTCTTGAATGAATGAGATGAGCATACATGCTGCGTGCGTGAGGCATGCGGAGGGCGTGCGTTAGCACGGTGCGAAGCCCCTCGCCCACGCTTTTACTCTTGCCCAGGGGGCGGGTGGGGGCGTAGCACCGTCAGCCCGTAGCACGCCGACCCGAGCGCAGCGAGGGACACGCCCAAAAAAGTAAAATCAACCATTATTATATTCTACCTTATAATACCTGATTGATAATTATCTTGTTTAGATAGATGTTTTTATTTTTGTTTTATGAATGGTCAAGATACGTTACCTTATCAAAAAGTATATCAAGAGGACGTAGAGTATTTTGAAAAAATAGTGAGTGCAAAAAATATCCTTCTACCGCAACAAGAAAAATATGAAAATTATCTCTCTGACCACACGGAAGATTATGTTTTTTATCCTGAAATTGTCTTAAAACCTCACTCAGCCGAGCAGATTAGTCAAATTTTATCTTATTGTAATGAAAAACACATACCTGTAACACCACGAGGGGCAGGAACAGGTTTAAGTGGTGGTTCTTTATGCGTATGTGGAGGCGTATGTTTAAGCGTTGAAAATCTTAACAGAATTATAGAAATTGATACCCTGAATTTTCAAGCTGTTGTAGAACCTGGAGTAATTACACAAGTATTTCAAGAAGCAGTAATAGAAAAAGGATTATTCTACCCTCCTGACCCATCTAGTAGAGGAAGCTGCTTTATGGGAGGTAACATTGCACACAACTCAGGCGGACCGAGAGCAGTAAAATACGGCGTAGTCAAGGATTATATTTTAGGATTAGAAGTAGTTTTAGCAAATGGCAGTATCATTCAAACAGGTGCAAAAACCTTAAAAAATGCCACAGGGTATAATCTAACTGCTTTGATAATAGGTTCAGAGGGCACATTGGGAGTGGTTACAAAAATATTCGTTAAACTTATCCCGTACCCTAAATTTAGATTGTGTATGTTAGTTCCTTTTTATGAAGAGATAGCGGCCTGTAATGCAGTAGCATCTATTTTTCGGATAAACATCACCCCTTCAGCTTTGGAATTCATGGAATACGATGCAATTACATGGGGACAAAAGTACACAGGTATTCAATTATTTGATGACCCTCATATACGCGCACATCTCCTTATAGAGGTAGATGGTAACGAGTTAGAAAGCTTATACCAAGACTGTGAAAAAATATACAAAGTTTTAGAAGCCTATCCTATTGGGGAAGTTTTATTCGCTGATAGTACAGATGCCCAAGCTAATTTGTGGAAGTTACGCCGAAGCATAGGAGAAGCAGTAAAGCAAAACAGCATTTACAAAGAAGAGGATACCGTAGTACCTCGTGCGCATTTAGGTAAGTTATTACAAGGGGTAAAGGAAATAGGTAAAAGGTATGGGTTTCGTTCTATTTGTTATGGGCATGCTGGCGATGGTAATTTACATGTCAATATTGTAAAAGAGAATATGCCTGACAAGATGTGGAAAGAAACGATACCTCAAGCCATACGTGAGATATTTCATCTTTGCAAGCAGTTAGGGGGTACCATTTCTGGAGAACACGGCGTCGGATATGTACAAAGACCATACTTAGACATTGTTTTCGATCCTGTACAAATAGATATTATGAAACAAATCAAGAAAATTTTTGACCCTAACGGAATTCTCAACCCTCAAAAGATATTTGTATAGTCCGTGTAAAAGAGTAGGTTATTTTATTTTAAGCACATAACTTTATCAATTTTGTTTCATAATACCTTTCTAATTGCTTTCAAGATCCATAGCAGCAGCATTAACAACAGAATACCAAAACCACCGTATATAATAGCCTCTTTGGGTCTGTAAATCATTGAAATACCAAATACTATCAGGAATATGCCCGATAGTGAATAAGTGATAAATTCATAGAGCTCTTTGTTGTAATCCCAAATTTCGGCTTTCATGTAGTCCTGACCAGGGTAGATGACCTTTACCTTCTTTCCTACTCTTATGTTCAAATCTTTGGCACTTGACCTATACTCGTTGTTCCATCTTAGTTCTAACGTTCCTACTCCTTGTATCTTGAACTCGACGATTGGAACAGCATAGTATCTACCTGGTTCATCTGTATCTCCCTCCCAAAACTCTTTTTCTATTCTGATAACAGTACCATCCACTTTGGTATATGTTCGTGCTTTTTTTACTCTTCTCCAAAAAATGACAACATGCACAGTTAACCCTATCAAACCAATTATTGTCATTAAATAAGCAAAGAAAGTCATTGTAATAATTGTAAAGTGGATTATTATTCAAATATAAGCGAGTTTTATCTTTTTGAAGCGGAGTTAAGATTATTTATTATTAAGTTTATCTTTCGTTCACACGAAGGTTTGCGAATAAGTTATTAAGATTTTGATTTTTTTGGACGTGTCCTTGCTTGCATGAGCGCAGCGAAACGCCCACAAGGGCACGCCCAAAAAAATACAAACCTTTATCTTCTTATCAAAAAACAGACCTTTGGAATGAATGTAACCTAAGTAACACACATAAACGATAAGTTATGCGTAAAATTGTCTGAAAAATGGAAATAATAGGCTACGCAGCAACTCTTTTAATTGGAATTTCATTGGGCTTAACAGGGAGCGGAGGAAGTATCTTAATGATGCCCATTCTAGTTTATCTTTTCAAATTGGACTTTCTACAAGCAACAGGTTATTCCCTGTTTGTGGTAGGTCTGACCAGCTTGGTAGGTGTAGTAAAATACTCTAACCAAAAACATATTAACCTCGTAACAAGCCTTATATTTGGAATTCCTTCATTGCTACTTGTAAGTATAACCCGAAAATACATAGTACCTCAAATACCCTCAACTATTTATTTGACTGAAAGCATGTCCATAAACAGAGATTTTATTTTAATGATATTTTTTGCTACCTTGATGATAGCTGCTTCATTAAGATTTATCCGTAAACCCCAAACAGAAACTTTGAAAAACTCACCAAACTCCCCCGTATCTTGGATAAAACTTGCCATAGTAGGTATGGTAGTGGGCTTTTTGACGGGATTACTAGGCATCGGAGGAGGTTTCTTAATTATCCCTGCGCTAGTAAGTTTTGCATACATAGACATGAAAAAAGCCGTTGGAACATCTTTGCTGCTTATTACTGTCAATTCAATAGCAGGCTTTTTGAGCCAAAATAACCTCATGAATATAGATTGGCGCTTTTTAATGATAGTCAGCAGCATTTCTATTCTTGGAATGCTCATTGGTAGCGGATTCGTTAAAAGAATTAACTCACAACAGCTTAAAGTAGGCTTTGGTTGGTTTATTTTAAGCGTGGGAATTTTTATTCTTGTCAAAGAAATTGTATATTCGTAAATTAAAAACCTATGAAAGTAGAGCAAATCTATACGGGCTGCTTGGCACAAGGTGCTTATTACATTACCTCAAATGGAGAAGCAGCCATCATCGATCCCTTGCGGGAAACTAAGCCTTACCTAGACCGATTGGCAAAAGATGGGGTTAAGTTAAAGTACATCTTTGAAACGCATTTTCATGCAGACTTTGTATCAGGGCATTTAGATTTGAGCAAGGCAACAGGAGCGCCAATTGTCTATGGTCCTACGGCAAAACCTGCTTTCGAAGCCATCATTGCCGAAGATGGGCAAGAGTTCAAAATTGGAAACATCACTATTCAAGTGCTACACACGCCTGGGCACACCTTAGAAAGCGTTACTTATCTACTCAAAGATGAAAACGGAAAACCTTACTGTATTTTCTCAGGCGATACCTTGTTCTTGGGCGATGTGGGCAGACCTGATTTAGCCCAAAAAGCAGCTAACATGACCCAAGAAGAACTTGCAGGGATGCTTTATGATAGCCTGATGAACAAAATTATGCCCCTGCCCGATGACGTAATTGTTTATCCTGCTCATGGTGCAGGAAGCGCTTGTGGCAAAAATATGATGAAAGAAACCGTAGACACTTTGGGCAATCAAAAGAAAGTCAATTACGCGCTTAGACAACCTAATAAAGAAGCTTTTATCAAAGCAGTTTTAGATGGTCTACTTCCCCCACCTAAATACTTTGGTATGAACGTAGCTATGAACAAGGAGGGCTATCAAAGCTTTGAGAATGTACTCAAAAAAGGACTTCATCCGATTGAGGTCAATCAATTTGAAGCAGTAGTAGAAGCTACTAACGCCCTCATTTTGGACACTAGACCTGCATCAGAATTCTACAAAGGTTTCATTCCTAACAGCATAAACATTGGCTTAAAAGGTGATTTTGCGCCTTGGGTAGGTGCTATGATTGTAGATGTACAGCAGCCTATTGCGTTGGTCTGTACGCCAGGTACAGAAGAAGAAGCCGTTACAAGATTAAGTCGCGTAGGTTTTGATAATGTGGTTGGCTATCTCGATGGCGGTTTTGAAGCATGGAAAAACGCAGGTTTTGAAATAGATACTGTAAATAGAATCACAGCACAACAGTTTGAAAGCCAAGTAGATATAGAAAAAGACCTAATCATTGACTTACGCAGACCTTCTGAATACAACGCAGAGCATATCCAAAACGCAGAAAATAAACCTTTGGACTACATTAACGATTGGTTGAAGGATATTAACCCACAGCAGCATTTTTATATTCATTGTGCAGGAGGTTATCGTAGCATGATTGCAGCGAGCATATTGCTCTCCCGCGGATACAGAAATTTCACAGAGATTGAAGGAGGATTTAATGCTATTAAAAACACAAGTATTCCAAAAACTGACTACTCATGTCAAAGTAAAAAAGTGTAAGGATTGATATTCAAAATCTCAAACGAAAGCAAGCTGTGTGTAGTAGCTTGCTTTTTTATTTTAGTTTATTTTTGGGCGTGCCCCTTGCTAACGCAAGGGTCGGGGCATTCCGCACTACGCTTCGCTTCGGTACTTCGCTAACGCT
>JANWVW010000189.1:5026-5360 GCA_025056095.1 Bacteroidia bacterium | reverse complement strand
AGAGTATGGTAGCTTCACCTTTTACCTTTTGTGCAAAAGCAGCATACAGTAGTAAGAGTAGCAAAACAATCATAATAATCTTTTTCATAATGTGTAAAGTTTTAATTTTGTTTTACAACTTAATACTTTTACTATTTAACTTGACTACTGCAAATGTAAAAATATTTTTTTACATTCCAAAACAACCAAGCTTTATTTTCTTTTTCTTGCTTAAGTCTGTTTTTGTTTTGCATGAAGAATTATAATTTTTTTTAATTTTTTTGGCGGTCCTTGTGCGCATTTCGCTGCGATTGTGCCCAAAAGGTCGCCGTGCCGCGGGCTACATGCGGAATGC
>JANWVW010000189.1:0-5016 GCA_025056095.1 Bacteroidia bacterium | reverse complement strand
CGACCCTTGCGCAGTAAGGGGTACGCCAAAAAAATCAAATTATTTTTTTAGACCTATATGTAATGATATTTTCTAAATTTGTTGTCCATGACAGAGCTGCAACCTTTGCACCATATCCAAACCGCCCAGAGCAACGTTTTAGCCGAACGCTTGCAGTACATTCAAATTGTAGTATTAGACTGGGATGGAGTATTTAACGACGGTACTAAATCTGCTCAAAGCTATTCTGGATTTTCTGAAATAGATGCAATGGGACTAAATATGCTTCGGTATGGTCTATGGAAAAGAAATCAAGAGATGCCTTTTTTTTACATTATTTCAGGAGAAGATAATCCTACTGCTTGGCAATTTGTGCAAAGAGAACACTTTACAGGGCTATACATAAAAATAATGGACAAAAGAAAAGCACTAGAAGAAATTGCCCAACGACACAACGTAGAATATCAGCACATTGCCTGTATTTACGATGATATCAATGATTTGAGCATGGCAAGTATGTGCGGCTTGCGATTTTTAGTAGGAAGAGAATCTAATCCACTTTTTGTGCAGTACGCCATCAAAAATAGCTTTTGTGATTATGTAACAAGACATACAGGTCATCAAAATGCTATTCGCGAAATATGCGAACTTATGTTAGGTGGTCTAAACTTGTACGATGTAGTGGTTACCGAACGTATGTTGATGAACGAAACTTACCTTCGCTACTTTACTGAACGAAATAAAGTTAAACCTATGTTATATCAATAAAAATAGGTTTATTTGCGAAGTAAGGTATGTTTAGCAATACTGAAATAGCATTTAGAAATAAAACAGACGATGAGCTTAAAAAAGCCTATCGCCTTTTCAAAATGATGAACTCTAACTTTTTGGTCAATATTGGTCCTAAGCTCATCAACATAGCGCTTAAATTGCATTTACCTGTTAAAAGGTGGATAAAGAAAACTATTTTTAATCACTTTGTGGGTGGAGAAAGTCTAAGTGATGCCCAACATACTATTGAAAAACTTTATCAATACAACGTAAAAACCATTTTAGATTATTCCGTAGAGGGTACTAAAAACGAAGAGGGCTTTGAACAAACTAAAAAAGAAATTATCAAATCTTTGGAGTTTGCACAAGGTAGAAAAGAAATTCTATTTGGAGTAGTGAAGATCACAGGAATAGGTGCAGAAAAGGTTTTAGAACATTATACGCCTCAGAATAACCTATACAAACTAGAGTTTGAAAAAATTCGCCAGCGTTTGGTAGAAATATGCGAAACAGCTAAAAGAGTTCAAGTTCCTATTTTCATTGATGCAGAACACTCTTGGTTTCAAGATAACATTGACCGACTAGCCGAAGAAATGATAGCTATCTATAACAAAGAAAAGCCTCTTGTTTATACTACTCTACAAATGTATCGTTGGGATAGACTAGACTATCTAAAAAAACAATACGAAAAAGCAAAAGCAGAAGGATATATTTTTGCTGCCAAGTTAGTACGTGGGGCATACATGGAGATAGAAAACGAACGTGCCGCAGCTATGGGTTATCCTAGTCCTATTCAAAAAAGTAAAGAAGACACAGATAGAGATTACAACTTAGCCCTAACGTTTTGCATTGAACATATTGAAAACATTGCTGTTTGTGTAGCTACTCATAATGAAGAAAGCAGTCTACTAGCAGCACAACTGATAGAGAAATACCATTTACCACACGATCATCCGCATATTTGTTTCTCACAGCTTTTGGGCATGAGCGACCACATTTCTTACAACTTAGCTAATCAAGGCTATACAACCGCTAAATATCTACCTTACGGACCTGTGGAAGCCGTTCTACCTTACTTATTCCGAAGAGCAAAAGAAAATACTTCCGTAGCAGGACAAAGCAGCCGAGAATTTGAATTGATTAAACAAGAACTCAAACGAAGACAATTACACTAAACGCAAGGTATTAGATACACTACACTTGAAACAAATTACTATCTGCTTTGAAACTTAATTTTTTAAGATAATTTTTACGTTTAGTTTCATTATTTTTTTTACCTTGCAACTGTATGAAGTACGTTGTAGATGAAGATATCACCCAAGCTTATACATTAGATACTTATTTTTACCGCAGCGCAGAGGAATTTGAACGTTCCAAAGAAAGAATTTTTGCCCGTACTTGGCAATTTGTAGAGGATACAGACAATATCAGTGTAGCAGAGCAGGTACTACCTTTGACATTATTAGAAGGTTTTTTAGATGAACCTTTACTGTTTACTCGTGATAGTCAGGATGTTTTACATTGTTTAGCTAATGTTTGTACGCATAGAGGAAATAGATTAGTAGAAGGTTGTGGCTCAATGCGGCAATTGCGATGCAAATATCATGGAAGGCGTTTCGATTTGACAGGTAAAATGCTTTCTATGCCCGAATTTGAGGGAGTAAAAAATTTTCCTTCGGAACAAGATAACCTTACGAAAGTTAATTTTTATGCTTGGACTAAGCTACTTTTTGTTAGCATCAATCCTATTGCACCCGTAGAGCGTTTTTTAGGTGAAATGCAAAAACGCCTGTTTTGGTTACCTTTGCAAAACTTTTATCTTGAACCTTCTCGTAAAAGAGAATATTTAGTCAAAGCACACTGGGCGTTGTACTGTGAAAATTACTTGGAAGGTTTTCATATTCCTTATGTACATCCTACTTTAAGCGAAGTATTAGATTACAGCAATTACATCACAGAAGTCTATGAATACAGTAATTTGCAATTAGGCATAGCCAAAGAAGGAGAAGAATACTTTGACTTACCTGCTGATTCTGTAGATTATGGCAAAAAAGTGGCAGCGTATTACTATTGGGTATTTCCTAACTTAATGTTTAATTTTTACCCTTGGGGACTTTCTATCAACGTGGTCAAGCCCATTGCACCTAACTTGACAAAGGTAGTCTTTCTGCCTTATGTTTATGATGCGACTAAACTAAGCAAAGGCGCAGGGGCAGATTTAGACCGTGTAGAACGCGAAGATGAAGCCGTAGTAGTACAAGTACAAAAAGGGATAACTTCTCGTTTATACAAAGGAGGAAGATATTCACCTAAAAGAGAACAAGGTACGCATCATTTTCACCGATTGATAGCTCAATTTATGAATGAATAACTTGCCGCTATTTGGCTTCTGCTTCTTTTGGATAAATGTAGTAATACTTTTGCGTTTTAGTGTATAAATGTTCGGGCGAAATAGCATCAGAAAATTGGCTAAATGGCACCACGGTTTTTTCCGAAGTAAGAATATAAATTTCATTTTTGCCATATACTTCATTTTCTAATAAACCCTCGGCAAAATAGTATTTCTCAAAAGGGGCTAACTGCGCATGTTGCTGTTTCTTTTGTAATAAGAATTCTTGACCAAAAGGCTGCTTAGTCATTTTAATGGCAAACAGCTTTCGGTTAATAAAACGTTGGCATAAGTCTGACAGTACAAAATCAGGATGATATAAGTTCGCTTTAATCATCAACCAAAAATCTGTATCGTCCAAGTGAATAAAATAGTGCAGTACTTCGGGATTGGACAAATCTTGAGCAGAGATTGGATTTTCAAAAAAGAATTGAACATAAGGTGAAGCAAAAACTACTTTTTTACCTTCTTCCATTAACTCTCGTATGCGCATGAGAATACCTGTTAAAATATGTTGGGCTACTATGGTTGTTTTATGTAAATACACTTGCCAATACATAATTTTTCTAGCGGTCATGAAGCGTTCTACTGAATAAAGTCCCTTTTGCTCTACTACAATTCTATCTTGATGTACATTCAAGGTTCTAATCAAGCGTTTAGCACCAATAACGCCCTCTGAAACACCGCAGTAATAGCTATCTCTTTGCAGGTAGTCCATTCTATCCATATCTAATTGAGAGGAAACCAAATCATGAAAAAAAGGTCTTTCGTACTCATTTTTGAAAATACGAATAGCTAATTCTAATTGATTATCAAACTGTTGGTTGAGATATTGCATTAAAGACAAGCTCATTTCTTCGTGATGGCATCGGAAGAGCTGTCCTTCTAAGCAGTGCGAAAAAGGTCCATGCCCGATATCATGCAGTAAGATAGCTAATACAGCAGATTGAAATTCTGTATCAGAAATATAAACACCTTTTTTGCGCAGTACTTCTAGGGCGTTAGTCATTAAATAAGTAGCTCCCAAAGCATGGTGAAAACGCGTGTGGGTAGCCCCTGGATACACAAAAGCTGACAAACCTAATTGACTAATACGGCGAAGTCTCTGAAAAACAGGTGTTTCTAAAACCTTAGCAATTATTCCCGAAGGAATCTCAACAAAACCATAGATAGGATCGCTAAATAAACGATATTCAGGCATTTTGTTGTTTGGTGTACAACTCTTCTATTTTATCCATGTCAGGTTTTAGCCGGGCGAAGTCTTCTGATGAAAGTTGTAGTCCCCTACCTAATTCTTGGATTAAAGCAATTTCTTCCTGTGTAACTATGTTATCAGCTAAAATTTTATTCATCAAGTCTTTCAGCACTTTTATTTTAAGTTCTGTCATAATTTCATCGGTAATGTTTAAGAATTTTTGCATTTGTCTAACTTCTTCCATTTCTTGCGCAGTGATGGTTCCATCTTCGCTTGCTTTTTTAATAGCTTCAAAAAGCTGCATTCTTTGTTCTGCAAGTTTATCTTCATTTTCTTCGTTAGTACCTTTCAAGGATAGATAGGCTTCGCGAATGGACTGTAAAACGTTTTTTAAGATACTCATACCGTTACAAGCACACTTCAAAAATAGCAACTTTTTAGTTATTATCAAGCCTGTTCATATTTTTATTTTTGGTCTACAAAAAGAACGATACTCAAAAGTTAAGTTTTTAATTTTTTTGGGCGTGCCCTTGTGGGCATTTCGCTACGCTCATGCCCACAAGGTCGGCGTGGGGGGGGGGGGGGGGGGGGCGGGGGGGGGGCGGGGGGGGGGCCCCCCGGGAACACCCCCCCCCCCCCACACCCCACCCCCCCAAAAAAACAACCACAAACAAAAAAAAAA
>JANWVW010000188.1:3301-5394 GCA_025056095.1 Bacteroidia bacterium | reverse complement strand
CTTCAATATTTGATGAGCCGTTTTGAATATGTAACTACCAATGCCTTTGGCTCGCATATTGCTTATGCTGCTTATTTTGGTGCAAAAGTTTCTATTTATGGCTCTTATGCTGAATTTAAGGAAGAGGACTTCAGGCATGATCCTTTTTATTCTAAAAACCCAAAATTGTTAGCGGTTGCTTTAAATCTGACATCTGAAAGTAAAGTAAGAAAAGAGCTTTCACATCTTTTTGTTTTGCCGCATAAAGCAAAAATTCTGACAGAATGGGGTAAGTATGAAGTAGGAGAAGCAAACAAAAAAAGTGTTTCTCAATTATACAAAATTTTAAAAATAACCTTCAAAGATAGAATGGTAGCCACCCTTGGAAGATTGGGGAGTACTTCAAAGAAAATTATAAAATCAGTACTTCCCAAAAAAACAAGGCAATTTATAAATTTGCATTTCAGGGGTATTGAAGAACCATCAGAACCTGATGAAATACAGAAAGAACTATCAAGAATAAGTCAACTTCCACGCTTTATCAAAGGTGAAACAAATATTTTGGGAAAAATAATAAAATTTGTAGATTCAGCTTCTTTTTGTTTTATGCATAATAAAATCTTTGAAAGAGAAGTATACAAATTTCAAACAAAAAGTTCTCGCCCTTACATTATTGATGCGGGGGCAAATGTCGGTTTAAGTGTCATTTATTTCAAGAAACTTTATCCAAATGCCGAGATAATCGCCCTTGAACCTGATAACAAAATTTTTGAAGTACTTGCATTCAACATAAAATCTTTTGGATTTGAAAATGTACAGCTGATTCAAAAAGCTCTTTGGAATGAAGAAACTATTTTAAGGTTTTATTCAGAGGGTGCAGATGGAGGTAGAATAGCAACACAAACCGACTCAGGGAAATTAATTGAAGTTTCTACCTGTCGCTTACGAGATTTCTTGAACAAAAAAGTAGATTTACTGAAAATGGATATCGAAGGAGCTGAAGTTATTGTATTGGAAGATTGTAGCGATCTATTACACAATGTTGAACGTTTATTCGTGGAATATCACTCTTTTGTTGGAAAAGAACAAAAGTTGTATAAACTTTTAGAAATATTAGAAAAGGCAGGATTTCGTTATCAAGTGCAACATGTAGGAGTATTTTCACAGCATCCATTTATAAGAATATCGGAGTATCTAAGTATGGATTTACAATTAAATATTTTTGCTTATCGCATATGAAAACCTACCTCAATCTTGGCTGTGGCCAACGTTTTCATCCAGCGTGGATAAATGTAGACTTTGTAAGTACAGTCCGCATGTACAAGCCCACAATTTGCTAAATGGGATTCCTTTTCCTGACGAAAGTTGAGGTAGTGTATCATTCTCACGTATTAGAGCATTTTAGCAAAAGCGATGGCAAAAAGTTTTTACAGGAATGTTACAGAGTATTAAAACCCAATGGTATCATACGAATAGATATTCTTGATTTAGAAAGAATTGTAAAAGAATATTTGAAAAACTTAGAATTAGCCTTGCAAGGCAACACGCAGGCTCAATACAAATACGAATGGATAATGCTTGAAATGTACGATCAAGCCGTAAGAGCTCGAAGCGGTGGTGACATGGCAGCTTAATTGTATCAAGAAAAAATCCCTTGTGAAGAATATGTATATGAAAGGATAGGAGCAGAAGCACGTCAAATTAGAGCTATTATTTAGCAAAAAACCAAAATTCATACACAGAAAATACATTAGAAGTAGTGGAAGCTACTTCTTTGGGGTTATGGATATAGTAAAAAATTTATTGCGTCCTTTTAAACACTGGCTAAAACGTTTGTTATTTGCCTATGAAATGGAGTATTACGTCAAGCAGCAAGCCTATTTTAGAGCACAAGAACAGTTTTTAGAAATTGGTAAATTTAGAATGAGTGGCGAAGTTCATCAATGGATGTATGACCGCTATTCGCTCAGCCTTTTACTGCATCAATGTGGATTCAAAGATATTAGTATCAAAACAGCTTTTGAAAGTGCTATTCCCAACTGGAATACTTTTGAGTTGGAATCAAAAAACGGTATTGTTTACAAACCTGATTCGCTTTTTATGGAGGCGCGTAA
>JANWVW010000188.1:0-3203 GCA_025056095.1 Bacteroidia bacterium | reverse complement strand
CCAACTGGAATACTTTTGAGTTGGAATCAAAAAACGGTATTGTTTACAAACCTGATTCGCTTTTTATGGAGGCGCGTAAATGAAAGTTTTACAGGTTAACAGCTACGATTTCGGCGGTGCGGCAAAAGCATGTATTCGCCTGCATGAAGCTTTGCTAGATCAGGGAATAGACAGCCAACTTTTACTCAAACAAAAAACACGAGACATCCGTGCAAGTACAGTTTGTCCTCCGCCAACAAAGCCGCGGCAGCCGTGGCAGCAGCGGTTATTGGCTAAATTACGCAGAATAGGAGTAGAATTTTGGTTAGTCTCTCCCCCACCCGATAAATCACCCGAAGAAGTCAGACGAGCTATGTTGTTAGCACAGCGTCCACATGGTTTAGAAACATGCAGTTTCCCCGACTCGTCTACGGATATTTGTCAGGCAGAAGAATATACTACAGCAGATATTATACATTTCCACTGGGTAGCTGATTTTTTAGATTGGAAAACATTTTTTGCCAAAAATACCAAACCCATAGTGTGGACTTTACATGATCAAAATCCTTTCTTAGGAATAGAGCATTATGCAGAGCGATTTATCGATGTTGATGAGAATGGGTTGCCAGTGCCAAGAAAATATACTGAATTAGAAATCCGTGAAAATGATTATTGGCTCACTTACAAAAAAAAATGCCTACACAATGTAAAAAACTTATACATAGTCGCTCCTTCTCAATGGCTTTTGAATTGTTCTAAAAACAGTAGACTTTTTGCCCAATACCCACATTATTACATTCCTTATGGCTTTCCTACAAATATTTTCAAGCCCCTTGACCAAAAGTTTTGTCGCGAGGTTTTGGGTTTACCCCTAGATAAAAGAGTAATACTTTTTGTAGCAGATAGAGTAGAAAATACCCGCAAGGGTTTTGCTTTTTTGAAAAAAGCTCTGGAAAACTTCAAAAATGAAAATATTTGTTTATGTGTCATTGGTTCGAAAATGCAACCGGAAAAGTGTAAAAATTTGATAGCCTTAGGAAAGATTTTTGATGAACGTTTGATGGCTGTGGCTTACTCCGCTGCTGATGTATTTGTAATTCCTTCTTTAGAAGACAATCTGCCCAACACCATGATTGAGGCTTTGCTCTGTGGCACACCTGTGATTGGTTTTCCGACAGGAGGTATTAAGGAAACTATTCAGGATGAAATCAATGGTTATTTATGCAATGAAATCAGTGTTGCAGCATTGGTCTATAACCTTGAAAAATTTATGCACAATATTGACGGTTTTAACCGACATGCTATTGCCAAAGAAGCTCAAAAGAAGTATAGTTTAGAGATACAAGCTAAGGCATATATAGCATTATACAATCATATTTTAAATTGCAAAGTTTAAGAGCCACATACTAAAATCAATTATTAAACAATTATTTCATTTTGCCGGCTACGAAATCAGACGAAGGCGTTTGTTTACTATTGACAGCCATGAGGTTAGCCATTTTTCCATGTTTGAAGGTTTGAAGAGAAGTGCTAACAGAGGCATTGAAATTGCTTCTGTAATAGATGTAGGTGCTTCTGATGGTCGTTGGTCAGAAATTTGTATGGTGTACTATCCCGAGGCAAAGTATCTTTTGATAGAAGCGCAGCAAGCACATGAAGAAGGATTAAAAGTTTTTAAAGCTCGGTATCCAAAAACAGTCTACGTAATAGCAGCTGCTGGAAATAAGCAAGGAGAAATATACTTTGATAATTCTAGCCTTTGGGGAGGAGTAGCAATGGAAGAAGCAGCAGAATCTGCTAATATTATTAAAGTTCCTGTTACCACTATTGATTGGGAAGTAAGTCAACAAAAATTAAACCCGCCATATTTAATCAAACTTGATACACATGGCTATGAAATTCCTATTTTAGAAGGAGCAAAAGAAACATTGAAAAAAACCAATCTGGTTGTAATGGAAGTGTATAACTTTCCAATTGCTAAAAATAGCCTTCGTTTTTGGGAAATGTGTTCGTACATGGAGAAACTAGGCTTCCTGCCGCTCGACATAGTAGATTTTATGAACAGAAAAAAGGATGGGGCATTTTGGCAAATGGATATTTTCTTTGTCCGTAAAGACAGGCCTGAGTTTAGATATCAAAACTATGCCTAATCAATATCCCGTTATTTCTATTGTAACGCCATCTTTTAATCAAGGAGAGTTTTTAGAGCAAACCATCGTTTCTGTTTTGGAGCAGAACTATCCTCGTTTAGAATATATTATTATTATTGATGGAGGTAGTACAGATAACTCAGTGGAGATTATTAAAAAGTATGAGAAATATTTAACTTATTGGGTAAGTGAACCTGACAGAGGGATGTACGATGCTCTGCAAAAAGGTTTTGCTCGTACCACGGGCGAAATTATGGGGTGGATTAATTCTGACGATATGTATCACAAAAATTCGTTTAGCCTTGTAGCTGAAATATTTTTTCAGTATCCTCAAATAGATTGGTTAAGTGGCGTACCTACTATTTTTGACGAAAAAGGAAGAACAGTAACAGTGAAACCACTGAGAAAATATAGTCGCTTTGCCTTTTTTTGGGAAATAGAGAATGGATACAACAAGAATCTACGCTATGGCGGCGTTCTTTGTAGGAAAAAGCAGGAGGATATATTAGTGCCGATTATCGTTTAGCTGGCGACTTTGAATTATGGATGAGATTTTTTAGGTTTAGCAAACCTGTCATAATTGATACTTTAATTGGTGGATTTCGAGTAAGAAAATCGGGACAGTTGTCAATTGAACATAGAGATAAATATTTAGAAGAGGTTCAATCAATCATTATGCGAGAAATGCGCATGTTGACAGATGAAGAAAGAAAAAAAATCAAAAGACTGAAGCAACTTCTTCAAATTGTCGATTATCCCTTTGTAAATAGGTTATTTAAGATAGTACCTAAAATTCATCAACTTTTTGATTATCCTGAACAATTGAGTTTTAATTTCCCTTCTTATTCATTTGGAAATAATTAAACATTAGCGTGGCTCATGTATAACAAACATAAATTTTAATATAAAAGCGCTTTTGAGTGTATTAAATACTATAGCAAGTTGAATCACTTTTGTAACTAAAATAAACTCGTAACAAAGACTGCTAAGCAAATAGTGCTTTACAGTTGGATACGTTAATATAATTTACTATCTTTATGTAGTTAACCAAAATTTATGGGGCTGGTCTATGCA
>JANWVW010000187.1 GCA_025056095.1 Bacteroidia bacterium | reverse complement strand
CGGAAGCGTTAGCTTAGCCCGTAGCACGCCGACCTTGTGGGCATGAGCGCAAGCGAAACGCCCACAAGGGCACGCCCAAGAAAATAAAAATTTTTAAATAGATTATTTGTAAAAAACCAAACTTAAATAATGAACCTACCTAACCTACTTTAGCTTTGAAAAGCAAAAAAGAAGTCGTATTTTTGAACTATGCTTAGGTGGATAGGTGCTATACTTTTAGTTTATTTGAACTTTGGTTTGGTAGCCCAAGAACGCTACGCGCGCGTACGCATATATGCAGACCTTAAAACCTTAGCCTCACTGGGTATAGACGTTGAACATGGCGAATACCGTAAAGGATACGCATTTACAACAGATTTATCCGATAGCGAAATAGATAAACTTAAACAAAATGATATACCTCATCAAATTTTGATACCTGATGTAATTCAGCATTACATTCAGAGAAATCAAAACGCAGCTAATAACAAAACTGACAATGCTGGTTGCTTACCTGCGGGCAGCTACAATCCCACAGACACAATCAAAACACCTATGGGCTTTTCATTGGGAAGCATGGGCGGATTTTTTACTTACAGTGAATTTATTACACATTTGAACACGTTGAGGTCTAATTATCCTACGTTAGTATCCAAAATAGACACTATTGGATATAGCATAGAAAATAGACCTATTTTAGCTTTCAAAATATCGGATAATCCTGATGTAAATGAAGCAGAACCACAAGTACTCTATACTGCTGTTCACCATGCGCGTGAACCCGCGGGACTTTCTGTATTGATTTTTTACGCGTATTATTTAGTGGAAAATTACGCTACTAACCCTCATATACAGTACATAGTCAATAATAGAGAGCTTTATTTTGTCCCAATGCTCAATCCTGATGGCTATGTGTATAATCAAACTATACATCCTAGCGGGGGAGGAATGTGGCGTAAAAATCGCAGAAACAACGGTGCTGGCAGCTTTGGCGTGGATTTAAACCGAAATTATGGCTATCAATGGGGCTATGACAACATAGGTTCATCCCCTAACTCTAACGATGAGACATATAGAGGAACCGCACCTTTTTCTGAACCAGAAACTCAAGCTATACGAGATTTTTGTCAATCAAAACAGTTCAAAATTGCCTTAAACTATCATACTTATGGAAATCTACTTATTTATCCTTGGGGCTATTTACCTTCTTATTACACACCTGATTCTGCACAATTTGTAGAATACGCCAAGCTAATGTCCCAAGTTAATAACTATGCTTATGGTACAGGTAATGAAACCGTAGGTTATGTAGTCAATGGCTACTCTGATGACTGGATGTACGGCGAACAAACTACTAAAAATAAAATTCTTTCTTTTACACCTGAATGTGGTACAGTATTAGATGGCTTTTGGCCCACTATAAGCAGAATAATTCCAATTTGTAAAGAAAATGTTGTACAAAACTTATATGCAGCACTTTTAGCAGGTCAATATGCGCACACTTATGACAAAAGCCCAAAAATTTTTGCTACTTTATCTTTTCATATTCCTTTTACCACTACTTCTTACGGAATACAGCCTTCTGACAATGTATCTATAAGCTTAGTCCCACTAACTACTAATATCCAAAGTATAACGCCCAGCAGCAAGACTTTTACAACTTTTACTGCTTTTTTGCATACTCAAAAGGACTCTTTTTTTGTTCAACTGCATCCTTCTACTCCCGCAGGTAGTTTGGTTAAATTCATCCTACAAACTACTTTTAACGGAATAACCTATCGTGATACGCTAACAAAAATATACAATCCGCTTGCACCTACGCTTCTTATGAATGATAATGCTACGAATTTAAGCCAATGGACTACTACAGGTTGGAATATCACTACAGCCAGGTTTGTTTCTGCTCCTTCCTCTATTACAGATACACCCGTAGGGACATATACGGATAACGCTAATACCTATATAACTTCGTTGAATAGTATAAGCTTAGTCGGAGCTGTGCATGCAAAAGTTAAGTTTTATGCCCAATGGGATATAGAACCAGAGTATGATTATGTGCAATTTATGATATCTACCGATGGTGGAACTACTTGGATACCTCAATGCGGATTATACACTAATGCAGGTGTAGGAACAATTTTTGGGGGTGTGCAGCCTTTGGATGAACCTCTCTACGATGGAACTCAAAGTACATGGGTACAAGAAGAGATTGATTTAAGTGATTATTTAGGAATGAATAACTTAAAATTCCGATTTCATTTACACAGCGATGCTTTTATAAACGAAGACGGCTTCTATTTTGACGACTTTAAGGTAGAGGTAATACTAACATCAGGTATTATACAAACGATATCTTTTTCAAGTGATGACTTTTTAGTCTATCCTAATCCTGCCCAAGACAGAATAAATATAGCTCTGCCTGATAATGTAAAAAGCATCAGGATAATAGATAATTTAGGAAATGTAGTTTTAGATCGGCAAAGTATAGGTCAAGCTAGCGGCCAATTAGATATACATTCTCTTCCAAATGGGTTATATTATGTAATTGTTTGCACTGAAAAACAAACATTTTATCAAAAACTAAACATAACTAAGTAACCTAACGTATTTAAAGTAGGTTTACTTTGCTATGAGATATTCGGATGACTATTTGAATTATTTTATTATAGCTGCTTTTTGTTTTTTCTTATTTTTTGTAGCTATTATTATAGGATTGCTTATAGAGAATAATCCCGAGCACTACGTTTATCTTCAAGAAATGAGCTTTTCTAGTGGGGTTATCGTTATCGTAACATGGATTGTTGTCCAAAAGAATTTGCAAAATAAACGAAAGATGAAGTTAGAAAGAAAGCGGCTATTAGCGAATTTTGCGGATAAATACGGCTATATTGAAGAATATATAGAGTTACCGAATACCAAGCCCGTTTTTCAACTTCCTCTATTTACTGAAAAAGGTTTTAAGGACGTGGTAGGATGTATTACTATCGAAAATGAGGTATGTACCATCTCTGTTTTTGACTATATGTATGCACTCAAAAAAAATTTTTACAATGTATATTTTTACTCTTTCTTTTACATAGAGAGTAAAACTGTTCAAATTCCATCCTTTACTTTGCTCCCTGCATCTGCTAAGAAAACAAGCGAATATGACAACGAACCTGTACAAATCAAGCACAGTGTTTTTAACAAGCATTTTACTCTACAATCTACGCAGCCGCATATTATAGAAAAGTGGTTTAATAAGCAGATTATTAGCTTTTTATTGCGAGATAAAGGTATATACATGCAAACTACTCCCAAGGGTCTATTAGTATGGCGAACTTATCTACAATATGATGAGGACGAAATAATGGAATTTATCTTGCGGTACGTGTACTTTTTTAATCTATTGTTAGAAAGCCTAAGTAAACTAGAAAGATTTAACACTTCCTTCACAAAGGAACAAAATAATTCAACTAAATTTGCTCACTGATGTGAGGTATATAATTCTTCTTTTCTCATTCTGGGTTCTTTTGTTTTTTTCTAATGGCTTTGCTAACCAAACAAGCTATTTCGAAAGCCACATTACTAGTATATCAATTTCGCAAAATATGCAAAAGCAAACCAAAGTAAGCAGTAGTAAAATAAAACTTTCTCGCGAAAAAAGAAAAATAGTAGTGCTCTTGTTGTGTCTGCTTTTAGGTTGGTTAGCTCTGCACCGATGGTACTTAGGAACTAGCGATCGCCCACGTTTTGTATTCACCTTGGTCTATTTTTTACTATCTCTCTTCTTTTACATACATGTATTATTAGACTTTGTATGTATCCTATTTACAGGAATGGATTTTTATTTAGATAACCCTGGTATCTTTATTTGGGTAATGATATTTTTCAAGTAGGTGAAAGATTGAGTTCTTTTTTAGCAAATTCTATCATAAAATTGTAAGCCTCTTGGTAGTCGTTTTTGATATGTCCCTCTAAAATAGCTTCTCGAATAGCATTTTTGATAATTCCTACTTGTGGACCTGGTTTAAGGTTAAAAGTTTGCATGATAATTTCCCCTGATATGGGGGGTTGCCAGTTTCTAATTTTGTCTGCTTGCTCTACTTCTTGCAAGCGTTTTTGAACCAGTTCAAAGTTTTTAAGATATTGGGACAGTTTTTTCTTATCTCGCGTAGTGATATCAGCTTTACAAAAAGTCATTAAATCATCAATATCGTTACCTGCTTCAAATAAAAGTCTTCTTACAGCACTATCCGTAACATGCTCCTCTACTAAAGCAATGGGACGTGCATGCAAGCGTACTAACTTTTGTACGTATTCCATTCGGTCATCTAAAGGTAATTTTAGGCGTTTGAAAATTTTAGGGACTTTTTTTGCACCTAACTCTTCATGCCCGTGAAAAGTCCAACCTTGTCCTTGTATAAACCGCTTTGTATCAGGTTTAGCAATATCATGTAATAGCGCTACCCAGCGCAGCCAAAGATTATTACTTACTCGCGCAACATTGTCCAAAACTTGTAAAGTGTGATAAAAGTTATCTTTATGCGTAATACCATTGACTTCTTCTACACCTTGCAAACGCACTAATTCAGGAAAAATATAGTGTAATATGCCTGTGTCATACAGGTATTTTATGCCGATGGAAGGTTTTGGGGCTTCCATGATTTTGTTAAATTCTACAATGATGCGCTCCATTGAAACAATGTTGATGCGTTCAGCATTTTGTTTCATGGCATCAAGGACTTGGCTATCAATTTCAAAACTGAGTTGAGCAGCAAAACGTGCAGCTCGCATCATACGCAGAGGATCATCAGAAAAAGTAACATGGGCATCAGTAGGTGTTTTGAGAATTTTCTGCTCTAAATGTTTTTTACCTTCAAATAAATCAATCAATTCACGAGTTTTTAAGTCAATAGCCATAGCATTGATAGTAAAATCACGGCGAGTAAGATCATCTTGTAGTGTGCCATTTTCTACGATAGGTTTTCGGGACTCTCTTCGATAGCTTTCTTTTCTTGCCCCAACAAATTCTATTTCTAAACCTTGATATTTGAGCATAGCAGTTCCGAAGTTTTTATAAATATGTACAGGTACATTCAATTTTTCAGCCACTTTTTGAGCTAACTCTATACCGCTGCCCACTGTAACAAAATCTATGTCTTTATTTTCTCGCCCTAAGAAGATATCTCTAACATAACCCCCCACAACATATACGGGCTGTTTTAGTTCCTCAGCAATAGCTTGAATGGTTTTGAATATATCATGTTCAAGCATACATAATGCAAAGTAAAGAAAAAGACTTTTTACAGAATATGAATAAAAAACAAGTTAGCTTACTTTTGAAAAATAAATAAGGGTTATAAAGGCAATATGAGTGACATTTTTTAAGTTCTTAATAGTAGATACAAAAAAACTGTACTTTTGTACAGTATGAAAAAATAAA
>JANWVW010000186.1 GCA_025056095.1 Bacteroidia bacterium | reverse complement strand
CGATAGCGTAGCCCGTAGCACGCCGACCTTGCCCACACAAGCGTAAGCGAAGTGTGGGCAAGGGCACGCCCAAAAAAGTATTCTACAAAAATATAACCGAAATACTTTCTACCCCTTGCAGTTAGTTAAACCGCACGATAAATTCTACTATTGAAAGAACTAAAACTATACTTGCGAAATGGCGTAGCAAGCGATATTTTTAAGGCTGTTAGTAAGCTAAAATGTACTTCATTTTATCCACTAAACGGGATTTAGCCAAAAATTGCTGCTCCAATTGAATGTTGAAAGGTACAGGCGTATCCAAAGAAGCTACACGTACAATAGGCGCATCTAAATATCTAAAAGCCCTTTCGGACATAGTTGCAGCAATTTCTCCCCCGATACCTCCTGTATGCGTATCTTCATGCAAAATAAGCAACCGATTAGTCTTTTTGACAGAATCTTCTATGGTTTGGTAGTCAATAGGAGCTAAGCTGCGTAAATCTATGATTTCTATGCTGCTTGTATCAAAATGCTTTTTAGCTGCTTCTAGTGCCCAATGTACTCCTGCCCCATAAGTAACAATCGTCAAGTCTGTCCCTTCTTGTACTACTTTTGCTTTTCCTATGGGAATAGCATACATAGCTTGAGGAATTTCCTCTTCTACACTTCTGTATAAGGCTTTGTGTTCAAAATACATTACAGGAGAGGGGTCTAACAAGGATGCAATCAATAAACCTTTGGCATCGTAGGGGTTAGAGGGGTATACTACTTTTAGCCCGGGGACATGAGTAAACCAAGCTTCATTACTTTGCGAATGAAAAGGTCCTGCACCTACGCCAGCTCCTGTGGGCATACGTATAGTAACATTCGGCGAATGTCCCCATCGGTAATAATTTTTAGCTAAATTATTGACAATTTGGTTGAATCCGCATGTAACAAAGTCTGCAAACTGCATTTCTACCATTACATCATATCCTTTTAAAGTTAAACCTAATGCAGCCCCTATTGCTCCTGATTCAATAATAGGTGTATTTCTAACTCTTTGTTTTCCAAATTTTTCTACAAAACCTTGCGTAACTTTGAACACACCGCCATACTCTGCAATGTCTTGTCCCATTAAAATGAGCTTGGGGTTATATTCCATCATTTGGAACAGCGCTTCACTGATTGCATCAATCATGCGTTTTTTATGAGTAGGCGTGGGTTCAAAAGTATAAAAACCTTTCACACGACTATCATCATTTAGATACACGTCGTTGAGTTCTTTTTCAATGCTGGGTGTAATTTCAGGTTGGCTGAAAGTGAAGGCAAGCGCGTCTTCAATTTCTTGTTTGATTTCATCGTAGTATTGATTTTTTATTTCTTCGGTTAGAATTTTTTGGTCAAAGAGGTACTTTTCATAGTTTAGGATAGGGTCTTTAGGTTTCCATTCCTCAAATAAGTGTTGGGGAACATATTTTGTACCTGATGCTTCTTCATGTCCGCGCATGCGAAAAGTAACTGCTTCTACTATAAATGGGCGGGGTTTAGTGCGCATGCTATCGGCTAACTCTTTTATCGTGTGATAGACTTCTAATACGTTGTTTCCATCTATTTTAACACCTTCTATGCCGTAACCTGGGGCTTTATCTACAAAGCTTTTACAGCGGTATTGTTCATAAGTAGGAGTAGAGAGGGCATAGCCGTTATTTTCAATTAAGAATATAACAGGTAAGTCCCAAACTGCGGCTAAATTGACAGCTTCATGAAAATCTCCTTCTGATGCACCCCCTTCACCACAGTAAGCTAAGGCAATGTTTTTATCTCCATCTAAAAGGCAACCCAAAGCTACTCCATCGGCTACACTAAGCATAGCAGCAAGGTGCGAAATCATTCCGATGATTTTATATTCGGGAATTCCAAAATGAAAGGAACGCTCCCTACCTTTTGAAAAACCATACTCTTTGCCTTGCCACTGACAAAATAGCCGCTTCAAGTCTACTTTTCGAGTAGTAAATACACCTAAATTCCTGTGTAAAGGAAATATAAAGTCATTTTTATGCAGCGCTAACGTACTACCTACCGCAATAGCTTCTTGTCCAATTCCTGAAAACCACTTAGAAATTTTATTTTGGCGTAAAAGAATAAGCATCTTTTCCTCAATGATGCGCGGAGTAATAAGCGCCTTATATATTGTTAATAAAGCTTCGTTGCTTAGCGATTTTCTGTCAAAGTACATAAATTACGTATTTTGCCACAATATTAGTAAAAGAATTTTCAAAAATGGTTGCTACCCATCAATTTATGATGCCCATTTCAAGATTGATGGAAGATGAAAGAGTGGTTAAATTTTTATTTGAGCAAAAAAATTTGTGGATAAGAAAAAATTAATAACTCCACAAGGTTTACATATCAGCTTAACTTTCAAATACCTTTCGGTTGTTTTTCGGTGTGATGCAAAATTTTTATTTTTGCAAGTAATATGTATCGTCGTATTTTTTTTCTGATACTGATATTTTTTATGCGGATAAGCTTTGCACAGTCGGCTATTAGAGGAACCGTATACGATAGCGAGAGTGCTGACTTATTGGTAGGTGCAAAAGTAAGTATACCAGGTACTGCTTTCGTTTGTATTACAGATGAAGAAGGTAGATATGAACTTACAGATATTCCCGAAGGACAGTATGAAATTTATTTTTCTAGCCCTAACTATGAAACCAAAAAAGTAACAGACATTAACGTAACTGGGGAGAGAGATATTACCATCAATGTTTCTCTTAACAAAGATACACGCTCAGAAAAAAGTGCAGAAGATGAAGTAATAGAAGAAACGAATATTGAAAAAGAAAAAGCAATTTTGCTTAACTTGCTAAAAAAGAAGTTAGAGCTAGCTCAAAAAAACAAAATCTCTGCTATTATTGCATATTTAATTATTTTAGAAATTTTGTAGGTAACATGCAAGCCTTAGACAAGATTATTCAAAGAGCTGCAGCTGCCCAAAAAACTGTACTTTTTACCGAAGGAGAGGATATCCGCATACAGCAAGCCGCTCGGATATTGGTAGAGCGTGGTTGGGCAAAAAAAGTAATTTTATTAACCCAAGATACCTTGCTCAATCTCAACGACCAAAGGATAGTAGTTAAAGTCATTAGTCAAAGTGAAATTTCTCAAGAAGATATATCGGACTATCTTTTGGTCAATGCTAATAAAGGTTTTACTTGGGAATATGTGCAACAGCAGTTGAAGCATCCATTGTGGTTTGGTGCTTATCTGCTTAAAAATGGGATAGCAGATGTAGCAGTTTCGGGTGCAGTACATACTACAGCGGATGTTATCCGTGCAGGTTTAAGAGTATTGGGAGTTTCTAAAAAAGTAAGTTCAGTTTCTAGTTCATTTCTTATGGTTTTGCCCGATGGCAGGTTGCTCACGTATGCAGATTGCGGAGTGATTCCGTATCCTACACCAAAACAGTTAGCTGATATTGCGATAATCTCTGCTCGTACCCATGCACAACTTACAGGTCAGACGCCCAAAGTAGCTATGTTATCTTTTTCTACCAAAGGTTCGGCTAAGCACGAAAAAATAGACGAAATTTTACAAGCCATAGAAATAGTTAAACAGCAAGAACCTGAACTTATTATTGATGGTGAATTACAGTTTGATGCTGCTTTTGTGCCATCGGTAGCGGCGCGCAAAGCCCCTAATAGTCCTGTGGCAGGTCAAGCAAATGTTTTTATCTTTCCTGACTTAGCTGCGGGCAATATCGCTTACAAAATTACCGAGCGCATAGGTCAGGCTACAGCTATAGGACCTTTGCTGCAAGGATTCAACTACCCTTGGTTGGATTTATCCAGGGGCTGCAAAGCTGAAGATGCCGCCTTAGTTGCTATGATGGGAGTACTGATGCACCTTCACGAAAAAGTCCAACATGTATGAAAAAAAACAAGGATACTATTATCGTTTATTCTACTGATCCAAACTTTGTACCCGAAAAAAATCAAAACGAGGAACCCAATACAGTTACTCTTGAACCCCAAAAACAGGACTTACGCATAGCTCTGTTAAGGTTAAAGGCAAATAAACTTGCTACTATTATATCTGGCTTTGTAGGCACAGAGCAGGATTTAAATGCGTTGTGTAAAGTCTTAAAGCAGCTTTGTGGTGTAGGTGGTACAGTCAAAAATGGGGAAATTCATTTACAAGGGGATGTTCGGAGCAAAGTAGAGGGCTATTTATCTAAACAAGGATACAAATATAAACGAAAGGGCGGATAGTTACAGTCCTATCAAAAGTATTTTTATCACTTGAGTTTCTTTTTTGGATGTGCCCCTTGCTGCGCAAGGGTTGGGGTATTCCGCACGTAGCCCGAAGCGCGCCGTCCTGTGGACTTTTGTCCACAAGGGCACGCCAAAAAAATAATCCATCTCATAACTCCGAAACAAAATAAACCTCTTGACCCGATAGCCCATTTACATTTTTGGCTACTTGCAACATATACCTGACAGCATTTTTACCTTGCTCACCAATGTCCAACGTGTATTGATTTACGTACAAACGAATATGTTGCTCAATTACTTCGGGCTTAGTTTCTTGGGCATGCGTACGCACATATTCCTTACTACTTTCAGGATGAGAAAGCGCAAAAGCTACACTCTTTCTCAAAACTCGGTTAATTTTTTGTAAAACCTCCTTTGGCAAAGATCTTTTAACAGCTATACCTCCTAAGGGAATAGGATAGCGTGTAGTACTTTCCCAAAAATCGCCCAAGTCTATAATTTTGCAAAGTCCATACTCCATGTACGTAAAACGATTCTCGTGAATAATAACACCTGCTTCTACTTTTTCTTTTTGCACAGCAGGCATAATGTCGGAAAATACCATTGCAATATGTCGCCCTGTTTGTGGTTTATAGTCAGGTAAGGTTTGCAGGTAGTAATTGAGCAGAAAATTAGCTGTAGTATATTTGCCAGGGATAGCGATAATTTTTTTTGCCAATTCTTGAGGTTCAAAGAGCGTTTTGGCAATAACCATAGGACCACAATGGTTGCCCAAAGCACTGCCACTGTCTAACAAAATATAATCCTCTTGCACAAAACTGTAAGCATAGTAAGAAATTTTGGTAATGTCTAACGCTCCTTCAAAAGCCTTTCGGTTTAGGGCTTCTACGTCTAAAAGCACAGGGTTGAACGTCAAACCTTCTGTGTCAATTTTGTGATGAACCAAAGCATCAAAAATGAACGTATCGTTAGGACAAGGCGAAAAGCCAATGGAAAGCTGCATATTTAATGGACTTTATTTATTTTGAGTGGATAACAAAAATACGAACCGAAATAGTTTGTACTAAGTTCTGCTTTTGTTTTTTATGAAAAATAATTGTGCAAAATTTTAATTTTTTTTTTGGGCGTGCCCTTGCCCACACTTCGCTTACGCTTGTGTGGGCAAGGTCGGCGTGCTACGGGCTACGCTATCGCTTCGGTGCTGCGC
>JANWVW010000185.1 GCA_025056095.1 Bacteroidia bacterium | reverse complement strand
TAGCGAAGCACCGAAGCGAAGCGCAGTGCGGAATGCCCCGACCCTTGCGCAGCAAGGGGCACGCCCAAAAAAATAAATAAAACTACTACTACTTCGGTGGGTAAATTTTTATTCGACTAGTTCCATGTGCCGTTTTTTCTACTATAATTTTAGTATGAATCCGCTCTTTAAGAGACTCTACGTGAGAAATAATTCCTATTACTTTGCCTGTCATTTGTAAGTTTTCCAAAGCAGTCATCGCAACCTCTAAGGTTTGAGGGTCTAAAGTACCAAAACCTTCATCTATAAATAGAGAACGAATTTGAGTTCCTTCACCTACTAGCTGTGATAAACCTAGCGCTAACGCTAAACTCACTAAAAAAGTCTCTCCGCCTGATAAAGATGAAATTTCCCTCACTTCACCTGCTTGATAAGCATCTATTACTTCCAAATCTAAATTTTCCCCTGGCTTTTTACGAAGTGTATACCTTGGATTAAGAGTTTTGAGGTGATCATTGGCTAAGCCAGCTAACCTAGCCAACGTTAAACCTTGTGCAAATTTTCTAAACTTATCTCCCTCTCTACTTCCAATCAGTTCATTGAGCCTTTCCCACCTTCTAAAAGTACCTTCCTGCTTTTGTATTTGTATGTGTAAGTCTTCTTGAGTTTTTCTAACCTCTGCATCATGTTCTAAGGATGCCTTATGTCTTCCCAGCTCTTGGTTGTATTCGTTAATTCGCTTTTTGATTGTTTCAATTTGCTTCGCAAGTAATTGTGCATCAACAGAAGCATCTACGTGGCTTTCTAGTTCAGACTTTTTAGATAAAGCTTGCTCACAGCGCAAATGATTTTGTTCAAGTTCTGCACAATAAGCTTCATATCTTGATTTTATGACACTTCGCTCGTTCAAAGGTAAGTAGTAATTACTAAAATCTTCTGCGGAAAGTTGGTATTTACTTTGTTCGGCATCAATGCTTGTGGTAAGGTTTTGGATACTTGTTTGTAGGTCTTGAGTAGTTCTCTCTATTTCTTGAAACTTACCTGTAAGGTTAGCTTTTTGAGCTTGAAGATCGGATATAGTGCTTTGAAGTTGGTCTTTTCTTTGGCTATACTCGTTTAATTGTGCTTGCAGTAATTCCTCTTCTTCATCGGCGGACATGTCTGGAATTAGCTGTTTGATTTCGGTTTGAATATCCCTTGCCGTTTGCTCACATTCGTTTTTATGATTGCTTTGTTTGTCTTTTTGGGCAATATATTGTTGTATTTGGCTTTCTAACCTTTCAATATCTTTTTGAAGTGTTTCTATCTTTTGAGTGAGCTGCTGGGTTTCCTCATTTTTTTGTGAGTATTGTCGAATCTTGTGTTCAACTTCTTCAAAAGTGGTGCTGGGAGTATATTGAGGATAGAGGGTTTGAATATCCTTTTGCAACTGCTGTTTATCCTGTTCTAATTTTTGAATTATACTTTGTAAATGTTTTATTTCGCTTTCGCAGCTAATTTTTTCTATTTCACACCCTTTTATTTGGAGCGTGATATCATCTAACTGATTTTTGATACTTTCAAAATGATTGTGAATCTTTTTTAACTCTTTGTCTTTGGTTTCAATTTGTTGCTTTAAGCTTGAGTAGGTTTTAATTTGCTCTTCCACTTGTTGCAAATGAGCTTGAATAAGACTGATATCATTAAGTGCGTAATTGAGATGGAGTGAATGTAGCAGAGTATTAAATTCTTGTTCATATTGAGCAAGTTGCTTTTGGTAAATCAAAATTTGGTTTTGATTGGCTTTGAGTCTTGCTTTGTTTTTCTCAATATTTTCGTTAGTGCGTATAAATTGTTCGCGAATTTGCTGATAGAATTGTTGTAGGTCTTGTAACTGTTTTTGTAATTGAGAGAGTACTTCTGGAACGCGGACTACATAAGGGTGTTCTGTGGCACCGCAGAGAGGACAAGGCTGACCTTTTTTGAGTTCAGCTCGGTAAGGTGCAAGTTCGTCAATTTTTTTTTGCCACTCTATTTGGTTTTGGGCGCTACCAATTGCTTTTTCATATTCGCTCATTTTTTGTTTGTACTCGTCAAGTTCTGTTTCTTGCTCTTGTATGGCTTTTTGTATTTGTTCTTGTTCTTTTTGCTCTTTTTGGAGGTTTTCAAGTGTAGTAGAGTAAAGTTCGCCGTTTCTCTTTAATTCTCGCAATTTAAATACATAAACTTCGTCAGGGATATCTTTGGGCATATCATTTTTAAGTTGCTCTATCACACTTTCTAATTTAGTTTTTTCAGAATAGTATTTTTCTTTTTGCTGCTCAATGTGTTGCTGTGTGTGCATTAGCTGTGCAATTTTTTGTTCTATTTCTTGGTGCTTTTTTTGTTGTTCAGAAAGCCTGTTTTTTTCGGTTTGGATATCTACATCTATTTGTGTATTTCTTTCCATGTAGTTTTGTAGAAGAGCGGCATTTTGTGCAAGTTGTGCGTATTGTTGGTGGGCTTGTAGCCATTCTAAATTTGCTTTGCGTTTCTCCTCTAAACATTCAAGGTTTTGGGTATTTTGCTCATTCTGATGATACAAATTTTCAATGTAATGTTCAATTTCAAGAATGTGTTTTTCTATTTCTTTAATTTGAGAACGGTAGCGGTTAAGCTCATATTCAAGTTCTCGGGCTTTTTGCCAAATGGGTTTCTTTTCACGTATAGTTTCATTGAGGGTTTCAATCTCTTTTTGAATTTTTGAAATCTCTTCTTGTGCAGCTTGTATTTTGGGATGTAGTGCGTTTATTTGCTGCCCTACCTCTTCTTTTTCTTGAATTTTTTGAGCAAGTTGAGATTCGTACTCATGCTTTTTGTCGTACATGTCATAAATGTCAGCATACTTTTCATAAAATTGATATTTCTCAAAGTGAGTTTTATATTCTTTGTACTTTTGCTCTATTTCGTACTTTTGCTTTTCGAGGTAGTCAATTTCTCTTTTGTACTGTTCAATTCGTCTGCAAATATCGTATTGTGCTTCTAGCTTTTTTTGTTCTTGACTGTCTTTTTTCAAAGATTCTTCAATATCAATGATTTTTTGTTGAATTTCGCTTATTTGCTCTGCGGAAAGAAGTAATGATATTTGAGTTTGTAGCTTATCTTTCAACTGATTGAGTTCTCGTTCCTTCTGTGTACAAATTTCGTATGTTTTAGCAGAGATTTGGCTAAATATCTCTGTACCTGTGATATATTCTAAAATTTCAGCTCTTTCGTTTGGTTTAGCTTTGAGAAAGGAAGCAAAGTTCCCTTGTGGTAAAATAATGGAACGAGTAAATTGCTCATACTCTAAACCTATAATCTTTTGTAGTAAGGGGTTTATGTCTTTTTCTTTTTCAGCTAGGATTCTTTTACTGCCTTTTGATTCAGCAATGTGCCTTTTGGGAGGTCCTATTGTGCCTGTTTTTCTTTGGCTTATAGCCCAAGATGCAGCATATTCTAATCCATCTTTTCCTACAAAAGTAATTTCAGCAAGTGCATCTTTTTCACCAAAGCTAATTACTTTGTCCGCAGGGGCGTTTGAGTAGCGAAATACTCTACCATACAAAGCTAAAGTAATAGCATCTAAAATAGTGCTTTTACCTGCCCCTGTCGGACCTACAATAGCAAATAAACTATGGGTCAAAAAAGGTTCTTCTTCAAAATTGATATAATGTTCTCCTCTTAAAGAATGTAAATTTCTTATGCGAATAGATAAAATTTTCATATTTACTACTTCAAGCAAAAATAGCAAAAGTAAATAGGAACACAAAATTTGTTACATCTTCTTTCTTTGGTAAAGCCAAAAAGTTTTTCATAAATGCACTTTTCAATACCACGCTCAATTTATCAACAATTGTAAAAAACGTAAATACAGCCCAGCAGATTCGGCTTCTTTGTCAGCATAATTTTTTATCTTTACAGCGTAATGAGATTGGTTTTGCATCTACTGATTTTTGTGATATTTATCTCTTTGCTTTGCAGCGCGCAAGCTTTATTTCCTACGGGATTACCCATTGGTTCAGATGCCCCTGAAATAGACCATATAACGCACGACCAAAAACGATTTAGACTATCAGACTACAAAAATAAAACGGATTTAACACTCATATTTTTACGAGATAAGACTTGCCCCATTTACAAAAGTAAAGTGATTAAAATGCAAGATAGCGTACTAAAAAATGAAAAAAATAGACGCGTAATTGTAATTATTGCAAAAGACTCTTCAATTGTAGATGCTTATCTCAAAAAGAACAATGTAAAGTACAACGAAATTATTTGGCTTCGTTCTACGGAGAACTACGATATTCACAAAAAGTATGGAACTTTATATGGAATGGACTACGAAACTTTTAACTTTTACGCCGAAAAAGGTTACAGATGCTTGAACTGTGGATGTGGAATATACTATTGTCCTTTTGCCGTGCCCTCTATTATTGCCGTAGATAGAAATGGCAAAATTAGCTACTGTAATATCAATAATGAAGATGCAGAGTACCCTTATCCTTCTACTCTATTAGAACTTTTAGCCATTATTAAACCGCATATTAACCAATAAATTTCTATCTTCGGTTCAAAAAATTTCTATCTCTTATGTCTGAAAGTGCCAATTATATTCGTACAGGTTTTAATCCTGTATCGCATGGTTTTGACTTTGGTAACGGATTTTTGAACACTGTGATAGACCTTCCTATCCCTAAAAACGTTCCTGAAGTTATCCTTAAATGGGTACAAAAACAAGGTGCAGAAATTGTTACAAAAGATGATGGTAAAAGATATTTGCAAGTCCATGCCAGAGGTAGATGTGGAGGAATGGCTTTTGCAGCCTTAGATTACTTTTACTCGCGCAAACCTATTCCCAAATGTTCAAAAAGCGAACTAACCGAAGAAGGTGTTCCTTACGATGACCATCCTTTGGCTAAATACATTCAAAAAAGATTGTTTGACAGTTTTTTCAAAGAAAGTGCCTTTCGTTTTGTATCTTGGACATTGCACGAAGATGAACCTAACTTGCTTTTTAAGGGCGTAAAATACTGGACTTGGCAAGAACAATTCCCTATTATTCAAGCATCAATACATCAAGGTAAGCCGCTGCCTTTGGGGTTAGTCAATGCTAGAAATTTATTGGATATCGGGCAAAAGAATCATCAAGTTGTAGTGTATGGATATGCTTATGAACCTCAAACCGAAAAGTTATCGCTTTTGCTTTACGATAGTAATTATCCACAAGTAGAATGTGTACTTACGGGTACAAAAAAAGATAAATTCTTTATACAAAGTAATCCTGGCTATTCTATTGATACATGGAGGGGCTTTTTTGTGCAGGATTATACTGCAATAGTTCCCCCTGACTTTTAAAGTTTGTCAAAGCCTACCATCTATCATAAATTTAGTTTTGTTTTTTATGAAAGTTAATTTTTAATTTTTTGGGCGTGCCCTTGCCCACACTTCGCTGCGCTTGTGTGGGCAAGGTCGGCGTGCTACGGGCTACGCTATCGC
>JANWVW010000184.1 GCA_025056095.1 Bacteroidia bacterium | reverse complement strand
TTTTTGGGCGTGCCCCTTGCTGACGCAAGGGTCGGGGCATTCCGCACGTAGCCCGTAGCACGCCGACCTTGTGGGCAAAAGCCCACAAGGGCACGCCCAAAAAATTAAAGCTTAATCTTTTCTTTACCTACATTCTTTATGCAAGCAAAGGTGGTTAAATTTTGTACAATGTGTATTCACCTAAAAAGTGGGTTATTTGCAGCCTATTAAATAAAAAAGCGCGGGGACTCAACCCTTTGGGGAATCAACCCACGCCCTTGCTCTTGTTCTCTGATACAAAATTACAAAAGCTTAATTCAAACTATAACGACTTCATACTTCAACTGTCAAAAAAAGCGCATGAACAGTTAAAATTTTGACATGAACGGTACAAAAACATACATGAACGGTTTTTTCAAAACGAATATACATGCAAAGTACCAGGAACTTCCACAAAAAATAAATGATTTTGATACATGTAAAAAGTATCCACCGCAAACTTATGCACATTTTGAGCTAGGCAAACTTCACAAAGCTTTTTTTGTTCATCTGCGTTGTAAATAACAAGATAGTTATTCATACTTGTTTGCAATCCGTTTTTGTGCATTGTATAGTAGCTCAAAATATGATTTTGACCAAGATCAAGATATTCAGCATAGTGAAATTTAAGTGAAGGGGCAAAAGTTCTAAAAAAGGTAAGATAGTCTTTATTTTCGGCTTTATCTAAAAGTATTGCCTTTGGAAATTTCATTTGTTCAAAAGCATCTAATTCAGTGTTTTCAGCATCCTGCAAAACGTGAATAGGAATTTGCTCACCATAACGTTGAATAATTTTGCCTTTTGCATCTATTTCTACAAAATTTCTTGTACCTTCGGGCGTAAGAAAATAAGCAATTACAGTAAATTTAGCCTTTTTGAACCAAGAAAGTTGGGGCTGCTCCCATACTAATAGCCGTGAATGTACATCATAAGCATATATGCCATAATGCTCGGGAATTTCAGGACTTCTGTATTGATGAATGTACAGAATTCCACTGTCAATATGTTCTACGCCTACCAACCAAGGTTCGTGTAGTACCCAGTCTTTTACAATTTGCTTTTTAGCATTTAGGTCAATAACTTGAAAGTAAGTGATGTACTCTGCCCCATTTCGTACTTCCACAACTGCCAAAGATTGTTGAGTGTCTATACGAACTTTCCAAATATTCCCATTAAAAGAATACGAGTGTAACATATTTTTACAACAAAGATTTTGCTTTAATAATCAAGTATTGATGGATAGATTTTGCAGTCAAGTCTTCAGGTAATGTGTCCAAAGTTAGTACACCATTGCGCTGCAAGTACTTGAAAGCCAATAGCCTTTGTTCTAAAATTTGTTCTGCAATGCCTATTTGCAAAGCTTCTTGGGGGGTTCGGGGAATGGTTGTAGCTATTTTGTGGAGTTCTTTATCTCTCAACGTAATACACAAAGGTAAATGTTTTGGATAAAGCTGTGTAAATTGCTGAATTAAGATATCTGAAGCTCTGCGGTCAATAATATCTGTAATCAAAATAATTAAAGCACGTTTATTAACCTTTTTTTGTATGTACTGAAAAGCTATGGAGTAGTTAGGTTCGGTCATCTCATAATTAACATTGTGCAAAAGCTCTGCAATGGCATGCACTTGCTGCATACCTCTTTTGGGAGGAAGATAGCTTTGCACTTTTGAGCCAAAAACTAAAATTCCGACGTTGTCCTCTTTATTAACACAAACATAGCTAAGCATCAAAGCAGCATTGATGGCATAGTCTAATCGTTTCATGAAGCCATCTGAATTGCGCATCATTCGCCCTGCATCGAGTAGAATAATTACATTTTGATTCCGCTCAATTTGATATTGAGATACAATAGGTTTGCCTTTTCGGGCAGTAGCTTTCCAATTGATTTTGCGATATTCGTCATCTTTAGTGTATTCACGCAGACTTTCAAATTCGCGCCCCTCTCCATACCTGCGAATACTACGCCTTCCAATTTGCTCTACCTGATTTTTTCGGGCTAAAAGTTGATACTGCTTTAATTTCAAATACCCAGGATATACGGATACGGTGTTTTTTAAGATATACTCATAATCCTGCCGCACTAAACCTAAAAGCCCTATAATCCGCAAATGCACAGTTTCAAAGTAGTACTTACCTCGTTCCTTGGGCGTAATAGTGTAAGAAAATTGCAATTCTTGATTACCCAAAATAGTAAATGAAAATATTGCTTCGCGCATTTGAAAAATCATTGGTACATCATCCCCAAGATAACCCTTCCAAGTACGCTTAGTGATATTCCGTAAGGTAAGAACAACTTCATTAGGGTCGCCAAGAGAAAGTCTTTCAGGTACTTCGCGAGCAATTTCAAATTTTTCTTTATGAGGTATAAGCCGATAATCTACCACTGCAAAACCTGCCCAAACTACGATTATTATCCATGCCACTGCTAACAAAAATCCCCAAAAAAAACTTAATCCCATACAAATTACTGCAATGAGGAGAACCAAAAAGCTTTTATAGGTCAAGGTCATGCTGTACAAAAGTAAAAAATTTTGAAACAAATAAAATGAGTTCTGTCAAAGTGCGGATGATACTTGTTGCTCTTTTTTGGCATTATATTGCCTTTCAAGTAGACTCAATACTTGTGCGGACAAATGTTTTCTATCATACATTCGCGATAATTCCACAGCATTGCGAGCAAATTCGCTGCGCATGGATGAGTCAAAAAAAAGTTTTTTGAAGTTTTGATAAAAGGTACTTATGTCATCAGAAGGTGCAAATAAACCTGCTTTATTATGAGCTACCTCTGCTTGCCAACCTTGATAGTTAGCACAGATGGGTAAACCTACTGCAAGATAGTCAAAAAATTTGTTAGCGCTATTAGTATTGAGAATAGGATATTTTTCAAAGGTAATTATACCTACATCGGCTGCATACAAGTAAGGTAAAATTTGCGTTTTAGGCACAGCGTCAAAAAAATATATATTATTCAGTTCATACTTTTGAACAAGCGTTTTGACTTCTTTTATTCGGTTTCCTGAACCTACAATCACAAACTTGACTGCTTTCAAATTATCCTTTTGGGCTAAATTTGCTATCTCTATGAGGTACTTTACTCCATTTGCCCTGCCCACAGTACCCGAGTAGATAGCAATAAAGTCCGTTGAGTTAAAACCCAGTGCGCTTTTGTACCCCTGTTTCTTTTCTATGGGACAAGGCTTAAAGAAGTTCGTATTTGTTCCGTTAGGAACGGTAAAAATTTTGCTTTCAGGTATTTTTTTAGCGAGAATTTTTTTCGTCATTCCTGATGAGAGTGTAATAATCCCATCGGCATAGGTATAAATTTTTTTTTCCCACTTCCAAAGCCATTTTTTGAAAAAAGGATTTCGGATAATACCCATTTCAATGGGGACATCAGGCCAAAGATCTACCACTTCAAAAAAATAAGGTATCTTATATCGCTTATATGCTTGATACGCTATCCAACCTACGCTTAAAGGAGTAGAAGAAGCATATATTACATCAAAATTGTGATGCCGCTTTAAGTATCGGATTGAGAGTATTACGTACTGCATAAAGGCATGTATCCGCTGTGCGTAATTCATAGTATGCGCATAGTCAATGTTTAAGACCTCTACGTTAATGTTGTCTATTTGTAAGTGGCAAACGTGTTCAATGAATCTATGCGAATTAAAATAGTCTTTCGGAAAGTAAGCCTTAGTGGTAAGTATGGTAACCGTGTGTGTTTTTGCCCATTCCTTTGCGAATTCATAAGAACGATTATTTCCGCTGCCCTCGGGCGGACAAAAATACTGATGCAAGTATAAAATATGCATATTTTACCATTGGCTACCTAACAAAATCCCTAAAAATAGACCATGAAAAGATTGATATTGCTTAGCGTTGTACATCATTGGAATAGGCGTGGTAAATACATCGCTTTGTAGCCCTACCATAAGCCCTCGAATAAACTTGCGCCCATCTTCAACATCTGCTTGTATTTGAATTCTGCTACCTATTCCTGGTTTGAGCTTGCTTTTGTCTATTCCTGTAAAATACCCTGATGAACCATAAATATTTGTAGCATTATGACGGGCAGGATTAAAAGGCTCTTGAACCGTGTAAGGCGTTACGGGATTGCCATTGACTTGCGTTACGTATATGTCAAGATAATAGGGAGTAAGTATACCAATAGAGGGTCCTATGCCTATCCCTGCATGAATATTGACTTGATTGAGAAATGAGGTGCTTAGCAAGGTTTTTTGGACGCCTACGGTAGTCTGTAAAATTGTAAAATAATTGAGCTTACCCAAAATAAATGTATTACTCTCTTCCAAATAAGAACGGTAACGAAGTTCCTTAGGATGCTTAATAGCGTTGAAAGATACGTTCAAAAATCCTGTGTAGGACTCAAATTGTTCAAGTTTTTTTTGGTATTGCAAGTCTATACCAATAGAACCTATGGAATGAATTTTAGGTACATTGAACACAAAGGCTTGACGAAAATTTGTTTCTTCTTTCTCTTGACTTAATGCCAAAATTGAAAGTAACAATAGCCCCAAAGTTATCCATTTTGTAAGCATGTCAGTTTGCTTCCTCCTCCCAGGATTTTAAGTTTCTGTACATTTGAAAAATATGCAAATGTAAATGTCTTTCGTGTTTATCTAACCAATCATACAGTGTTATCTTTCCGTAGTCTTCGTGGAATACGAAATGATCCCATACTTCTTCAGGGATAATTTTAAGAAGTTCGGCATTAGCAGTGCGCAGGAACTTGAATACCATTAAGCTCAAAGTGGGATCTTGTTGTTCGTAAAACAGTCTATCTGCCCATTTATCTTGGTCGTAGCCGATGACCATTTTTTCAGGTTCTGCGATAATTTTGCGTAAGCGGATATATGCATGTGCTTCACTATCCGCAAGGTGAGCTAAAATCTGATTGATGCTCCAACTTTTGGGCGTAGGTCTGTAAGACCACATTTCAGGTGGAAAATCTTTCAATGCCCTGTCCAGATCCTTATTACCGTTGCAATACGATGCTATTTTTGCCATTCTCTCCATAGAACTTCCCCCACAAGTACACGCAAACCTAACAAAATTTAACCAAAAAGTAAATAGCAAAATTTCATAGCTTTTATCGGTTAGGTCTAAAAAATAGTTTTACTTTTTTGGGCGTGCCCTTGCCCACACTGCGCTGCGCTGGTGTGGGCAAGGTCGGCGTGCTACGGGCTACGCTAACGCTTCGGTGCTGCGCCCCACCCGCCCACCCCCTGGTTATGGGGTTAAGGGCGTGTGCGAGAGGCTTCGCACCAAGCCTGACGGCTTGCCCTTCGCATGCCTCACGCAAAAAATTTAATCCCCTCATTTTCAACACGTTCGTTTTTTTTTTGAACTTGCTTTTCTCAAAACTAAAAATTATCTTTGCGCTGTCAAATTTTTAAAACCCATGAAGGATATTAAATTGCAATTACTCATTACTTT
>JANWVW010000183.1 GCA_025056095.1 Bacteroidia bacterium | reverse complement strand
AAGCGCAGCGAAGTACCGAAGCGAAGCGTAGTGCGGAATGCCCCGACCCTTGCGCAGCAAGGGGCACGCCCAAAAAAATACTTTCAAATTAAAAATTTAACTAATTTTGTGTAATGAAAGTCTTAAAGTATTTCAGTTGGATAGTTTTAGTATCAGGATACCTCTTTACCTATGCTCAAACCGACAAAAACCGTAACCTGCACAATACTACTTTTTTTGAGGTGGACTTAGTTCATTACAACACTCTGCGTACACCTGCTTATTTGCGTTTGCGCACAGGATACAACGTAGCTCAACAAAATGCACTTGCTTGGTTAAAAAAAACTTTGCAAGTTTCCCCAAATGATGATTTTGTACTGATTAAAACTACTCAAGATGAGTTAGGCTACGTTCATCAAAAATACCAACAATACCACAACGGTTTTCCCGTAGAAACAGGTATTTATATTTTGCACACAAAAAACGGTCTATTACACAGTGCTAATGGTGTTTTTTATGATAGTCTGACAAATATCTCCTATCCTTCTCTAAATGAACATACTGCTCTACAAAAAGCCCTAGAATATACAAACGCCCAAATTTATATGTGGCAAGTACCTGATTTAGAACAGCACTTAAAAATAGAACAACGTAATCCCCAAGCTACATACTATCCAAAAGGACAGTTAGTGTATGCACCTAAGGATCATCAGTATAAGCCGAAGGCATTTCGTTTAAGCTATAAATTTGATATTTACGCTTATCAACCTTTATCCCGAAAGTATGTTTATGTAGATGCACAAACAGGTGAAATTATCTTAACTCAAGATTTAATCCATACATTTGATTCCACTGCTGTGGCACATACAAGATACAGCGATATACAAACCATAAAAACTTCATTTGTTAGTACGAATTTATTTCACCTCAAAGAATCTGCCCGCAGTGGAGTAGAAACTTATAATATGCTCAACGGTACAAACTATGCTGCTGCGGTAGATTTTGAGGATACAGATAATATATGGAATAATGTTAATCCACAACAGGATGAGGTAGCGACAGATGCCCATTGGGGCGCTGAAATGAGCTATGATTATTTCAAAAATGTCCATAACCGTTTGAGTTACAACGATGCAAATGCACCCTTGTACAGCTATGTTCATTACTCTACTAATTACCTCAATGCTTTTTGGGATGGTTGGCGAATGACATACGGAGATGGTAGCGGTTCTTTTGGTCCTTTAACCTCTATTGATATTGTGGTACATGAATTTACTCATGGAGTTACAGGCAATACTGCTGATTTAATTTACTATTCAGAATCAGGTGCGCTCAATGAGTCTTTTAGTGATATATTTGCTAAATGTGTAGAAAAAATGTATCGCCCAGGGAAGTTCAGTTGGATTATTGGCAAGGATATTCACGCATTTGGGGCAGGTATTCGTAGTATGAGCAATCCAAATATGCATGGCAACCCCGATACTTACCATGGCAATTATTGGTACTTTGGCGCAGAGGATAATGCAGGCGTACATACAAATAGCGGTGTTCAAAATTATTGGTTCTATCTACTTTGCGAAGGTGGAAGCGGTATAAATGACATAGGAAATGCTTTCAACGTAGCACCAATTGGATTCCATAAAGCTGAAAAAATAGCCTACCGCAACCTAAGTGTCTATCTTACTCCCTCATCTAATTATGCTGATGCTCGTTTTTATTCATTGATTGCCACAGGGGATTTATATGGTTTCTGTGGCTCTGAATACGCCAGTGTGGCAAATGCTTGGTATGCAGTAGGTGTAGGAAATGCATATAAACCAGGCGTAGAAGCAGATTTTGAAACTTATCCACAAACGTTCTGTTACGTTCCTGTAACTGTTCAGTTCAAAGATAAAAGCAACAATGCTTTTAGCTATCATTGGAACTTTGGAAACAGCACAACGAGCACGGCATCTAATCCCGTAGCAACCTACACCTACCCTGGCAGCTACAACGTGCAACTAATTGTAAATGGAGGATGCGGAACAGATACTGTAGTCAAAACTGACTATATTCAAATAAATACTTTGGCAAGCCCTACTTCAAATAATGTAGGTATCTGTAAAGGTACAAGCACTGTACTTCATGCGGTCCCATCAGGAAGTGGTCAAATCTATTGGTATAACAGTTTAACTTCTACTACACCCTTATTCGTAGGAAATACATTCACTACTCCTTCACTTAGTGCCACTACTACTTATTATGTAGCTGAGGAAGTTAAAAATTCTTTACAAACCTTAGGTCCCGTAGATACTAGCTTTACTTTGGTATCTAATACTGTTGCCCCAAACTACTACCTTGTTTTTGACGTCTATAAGGATATAGTGTTAGACAGTGTAACTGTGTACGCTACTCAAGCAGGCGATAGAATTATCCAAGTTAAAGATAAGAGCAATAACGTAGTAGCCAGTAAAACAGTAAATTTAGGTATAGGTAAGCATCAAGTTTATTTAGGTTTTGCCATCAAAGCAGGTACAGATTACAAAATAGGTTTAGATCCGAGTTCTGTGGGCAGGTTATTGAGAAATTACAATTCTATTCCTTATCCTTATACTATTCCTGGTTTAGCAAGTATCAAGAAAAGCAGCGTAAACAACAACTACTTTTTCTTTTATAATTGGAAAATAAGAGAAAGAAATTGCGCTAGTCCCCGCGTACCTGTACAAGTAAATGTATTTACCAAACCTTCTACCCCTGTAATTTCAGTATCGGGTGGTAATTTAATAGCAAACGCAAGTCCTGCTACACATTTTCAGTGGTTTTTTAATGGCAATCCTATTTCTGGGGCTACTAATCAGATATATACACCCACGGTTACAGGTATCTATACCGTAGTAGCTTACAATCATGATTGTGCTTCTAATACATCCAGTCCGTACAGCTATACTTCTTCGTTTATTTTTGTACAAGAAGGTAGTGAATTATCTCTGCATGTTTATCCAAATCCTGTACAGGAACATGTATATGTCCAATTCTCTCAACTCAATTCAGCCAAATCGGCACAAATTGTAGATATGCAAGGTAAAGTAGTTGCGGAGGTTCTACTTGAACAGCTATTAAACAAAATAGACATAAGTCATCTACCCAAAGGTGTGTACTCAATAAAAGTTGAGGGCTACAAGTTGGAGAAGTTGATAATTTACTAACAGCATTCCTGTTTTTACGAAAAGTTCAATTTTTTGGGTGTACTCTTGTATGGAGCGGCGTGCTTCGGGCTACATGCAGGATGCCTCGCATACTTGCGCAACAAGGGATACGCTTAAAAAGCAAAATTATTTTTCAACTAACACAAATTATGACTGAATGTCATATTATTAGCACCTTAAAAAAGTCTATTCCTCGTATAAAATTTTTGAAAATTAGAGTAATGTGCTGCGATTAGTAAAAAATTAAAGTAATTTGAATTTATTACCAGAGTTTTTTATATACTTGCATAAGTATCATAAAAACGTATGAGGTACATTCTTATTCTTGTTACTTTGGCGGCGTTCAAGCTTGCTTCCTATGGACAGGAAGCTATAAAAATAGACCCACGTGTCTATTTACATTACACGCCTGAGCAAATAGAAGAGCTTAAAGCCAATCCTAAAAAGTTGAAATGTGTCAATTACTTGTATTCACAATCCTTTATTGTGAATAATCGGAATTGTTCAGGCTGCACGCCTATTGATCCTCAAACTTTTGATGTAGCTACCGTAGAGCATTTTAGAAAGCAAAGCGAAAGAGTTACAGTTGGAGTTAGCCGTGAAGGACATACAGTTACTTTGTTATCCCGAGATGAACTTCAAGCAATTTACGATACATTCTAGATAAATTAGAAAGGAGGTAAAACATGAAGAAAATAATATTCATTATTATCTTGCTGTTATTTACAAGCCATTTGTACACTAATGCCCAAACCTATCTAATTACAAATGGTACAGTAACAACCTGTTCAGGTTCATTTTTTGATACAGGTGGACCTTCAGGAAACTATGGCAACAATCAGTACTTCACGTTTACCATTTGTGCCACAGCAGGGCAATGCGTACAAGTAAGTTTTACTTCATTTAACATAGAAAGTGGTTTTGATTTCTTGTATATCTACAATGGTCCAAGTACAGCATCGCCCTTAATTGGAACTTATACAGGTACAGCAAGCCCAGGTACTGTAACTTCAACTACGGGATGTTTAACATTTGTATTTACCTCTGACTACATCATTACTGGACCTGGTTGGTCTGCTACTATAACCTGTGTCCCTTGTGGAAGTGGAGGTCCTGTTACCGCGGGAGATTGTGCACAAGCGGTAACCGTTTGCACAAATCTTAGTTTCGCCATAGATCCTAACGGTTTTGGCTCTATCAATGAAATATGTAGCCCTGGAACATGTGCTGCTAACCCCAATACTAACCCTGCTAGCAGTAATTATGGATGTTTACTAGCAGGTGAGTTAAACAGCACATGGCTTTTAATCACTATTACTTCACCAGGCACATTAGAGTTCAGTTTTGGTGATAATACTACACCTTATCCTCAGTCGGGATGTTATGATTGGATTATGTGGCCTTACTCGCCTACTGCATGTGCGCAAATTTTAGCAGGTACCTTGGCACCTATACGATGCAATTGGAATTCCCCCTGCTCAGGAGGTACAGGTATTGCAGCCCCTGCAAACATTCCCCCTGGAGGGTATTCAACCAATTTTGAACCTGTTTTAACCGTAACTACAGGGCAACAGTTCGTAATTTGTTTTTCTAACTATAGCGGAGTATACACTAATGTACCATTGAGATTTTTCGGTACCGCAGGTATTGCGTGTGTATTGCCTATTGAATTCCTTAATGCTACTGCCATTCAAAAAGGTAAAGAAGCAAAAATTATTTGGAAAACACCTTATACTACCCAGCATACGCGAAGCTATTTAGTAGAAAAGCAAACCACGGGTAATGTATGGAAAACTATCTCTAACGTTTTATTTGTAAATGGTCAAACAACGTACGAGGTTACTGACAAAAGCATTGACATAGGAAAAAATATTTATAGAATTACTCAAATTCACAAGGATGGAACACACGGATATTCAGAAATAGTAGAACTCACAGTTGAACAACTTCCAACTTACTTTATCTATCCCAATCCTGTTAAAGAAGTCTTGAATTTACAACTTAACCCTTCACAGTCTTATGAAATTGCGATTGTAAATGCAGCAGGGCAAGTAGTCTACCAAAACTCCAACTTAACTCAACTTTCAGATTTACAAATAGATACAAGTCATTTACCTTCGGGTAACTATTGGATACGTATCAATAACGAGATTACTTCATTTATCAAGCAGTAACCAAGACATGCAAAAGTATTAGCGGCTTATTCAAAATTAAGCCGCTAATTTTTTTGTTTTAGATGGATTTTTTGGGCGTGCCCCTTGCTGCGCAAGGGTCGGGGCATTCCGCACTGCGCTTCGCTTCGGTACTTCGCTAACG
>JANWVW010000182.1 GCA_025056095.1 Bacteroidia bacterium | reverse complement strand
GCGTTAGCGGAGCACCGAAGCGAAGCGTAGTGCGGAATGCCCCGACCCTTGCGTCAGCAAGGGGCACGCCCAAAAAAATAAAAAATAAAAATCAAACTATTTCTTTGAACCTAACGCAAAATCATGCTAAAGCCCAAATTGACCCTCTGTAACTTTACATACAATTTTGGCGTTAATTATCTCGTAACTTTGATGAATGAAGTACCTCTGGCTACTTATACTAAACTGCAAACTGATAGAGCTAGTAATAGGACAAAATGTTGTTTTACAAGGGTTTCCAAAAGAAGATGGGCACTTTTTGGAATGGATAGTTACAGAATGCCGCTACATTGATTATTTTGAAATAGAACGTAAAATAGATGACTCACGCTTTGAAAGTATTTATACTAAGCAGGTCAAGTCCTACGACTGCAACGGAAGTTATACCTATACCTTCAAAGAAGTTCCAAAGGGTTACAAGTACGAATATCGTATTAAAGCTTACTTAGAAACTCTTTTACCTGTGTATTCAAACACTATACTTATCTTTTACCAACCTCAATTACCTGAACTTATTAGCATTGATTGGCTAACGGACACATTTTTATTCTCAATAATAGTACCGCAAACAAACCAAATAACCGTACAAATATTAGACATTTTAGGGCGAATAGTTTTTCAAAGTCAAGTAGAAGTGAATGTGGGTAAACATACTATCCAGTTTGCTTTGGACAAAATAGCTTCGGGATTGTACATTGTACGTTTGACAGATAAAAAAAATAGATTGCTACACTACGGGAAATACGTGAAATGGTGATAATGAGATAAGCATGTAGTTGTACCATAAATTTTTATTTTTGCTGTCATGAAGCTAAAGTATAAGCGTATTCTACTAAAGTTAAGCGGTGAAGCTTTAATGGGCAATCGGGAATATGGGATTGACGCAAAAAAATTAGATGAGTACGCTCGTGAGATTAAAAAGGTTTTTGATATAGGTTGTCAGATAGCCATTGTTATAGGTGGAGGTAACATTTTTAGGGGAACAGATGCACAAGCTATGGGCATAGAGCGTGCACACGGAGATTACATGGGTATGTTGGCTACGGTTATCAATGGTATGGCTATTCAAGGGGCTTTGGAGAAACTAGGTATCACTACAAGGTTACTTTCTGCTATTAAAATGGAGCAAATTTGTGAGCCTTTTATTCGCCGCAGGGCTATACGCCATTTAGAAAAAGACCGAATTGTTATTTTTGGGGCAGGTACAGGTAATCCATTTTTTACCACAGATACAGCAGCTTCTTTACGCGCTATTGAAATTGACGCCGACGTGGTTTTGAAAGGAACGCGTGTAAATGGAATTTATTCAGCGGATCCAGAAAAAGATGCAAATGCTATTTTTTATCCCAATTTGAACTACGATGAAGTATTAGCTAACCGATTGAACGTAATGGATATGACCGCTTTTACTTTGTGCCAAGAAAATAAATTGCCCATTATTGTTTTTAACATGAACGAACCTGATAATTTGCTCCGCATTGTACAGGGTGAAGCAGTAGGAACTTTAGTACAGGATTAAAAAAACAAGCATAGCTTTTTAGGCTATGCTTTGTTTTGTTGAAAATCGTAGGACTTATTGTGCCGCAGTTTGTGTATTTCCACTACTTGCGCTTGCTGCAGTAGCTTTTTTCTTCTTGCGGCGAGTTTTCTTAGTGCGGGGTTTTTCAGCTTTTGCTTCTTTGAGTTTGTTATCTACAAGGTCATTAAAATCTACAAATTCAATCATAGCCATGTCGGCTTTATCGCCTGCACGGAAGCCCATTTTCAAGATACGAAGGTAGCCTCCAGGTCTGTTTAGGACTTTAGGACCTATGGTACTAAAAAGCTCCTTGACACTTTTTTTGTTTTGTAAGTAACTAAATACCATTCTGCGGGAATGGGTAGTGTCTGTCTTAGCTTTTGTTACAAGGGGCTCTAAATAGCGGCGCAGCTCTTTGGCTTTTGCTACAGTTGTGATAATTCTCTTATTCAAAATTAAAGAGGAAGCCATATTGCTAAGCATCGCGCTGCGATGTGCTCGCGTGCGCCCCAAAGGATTTAGTTTATGACCATGTCGCATACTACTTTTGTTTTTTGGTTATTTGGTTAATCTTCGTCTAATCTATATTTGGAAACATCCATACCAAAGCTCAAACCTTTCTCGGCAATCAATTCTTCTATCTCATGAAGAGACTTTTTACCGAAATTGCGGAACTTGAGCATATCATTGATATTGTACTGGACTAAATCTCCCAAAGTTTTGATGTCTGCGGCTTTCAAGCAATTGTATGCACGAACTGATAGATCCAAGTCTGCAAGACTGGTTTTGAGCAGTTTGCGCATCTGATGATAGTTTTCGTCCACTTCTTCTTTGACTTCGGGTTTTTCTGTGTAGAGTTGGATATTTTGGTCTGAAAAGAGCATAAAGTGGCGAATAAGAATGTTAGCTGCTTGTTTTAAACTTTCTTCAGGACTGATAGAACCGTCAGTTTTAATTTCTAAGATGAGTTTTTCATAGTCTGTTTTTTGTCCGACGCGGGTATTTTCTACTTCGTACTTGACATTTTTGATAGGAGTGTGAATAGAGTCAATAGGAATAACACCGATTACCTGTTCACCTTTTCGGTTTTCTTCGGCAGGTACGTAGCCTCTACCTTTTTCTGCGGTAAGTTCTATTTCAAAGGCGGCTACTTCGGGGTCCATTTCGCAGATGAGTTGATCGGGGTTAAGCACCTCAAAAGCAGAGGAAACTTTGGCTATGTCTTTGCCTGTGAAGGTAGATTGATTCTTAATTTTAACAACAATTTTTTCGTTAGTGTGCGTAATAGGTTTTAAGCGTATAGCTTTGAGATTGAGAATCATTTCTGTTACATCTTGTACGACTCCAGGTATAGTACTAAACTCATGCTCTACCCCTGAAATACGTACAGAAGTAAAAGCATATCCCTCCAAAGAAGAAAGTAGTACTCTTCGCAATGCATTGCCTATCGTAATACCATATCCTTTTTCAAGTGGCTCAAAGGTAAAGCGACCTTCAAAGTCGTTTACCTTTTCCATCACCACATTTTGAGGAATTTGAAAATTATCGAATATTCCCATATTTTCTCAATTGGAATAGAGTGCAAATATGCCAAAATTTTTTAAGTTTATCAAATTTAAGCAGGATTACTTTGAGTATAGCTCTACAATCAGCTGCTCATTTATTTTTTCAGGAATATCTGCGCGCTCGGGATAAGTAAGAAATATCCCTTTATAGTTTGCTTTGTCTACGTCTAACCAGGGGAATCGCTTGTTACCTGACTGCTTGATAGAAGTGTTGACTACTTCTAAAGCCTTACTTTTTTCTCTAATCTCCACTACATCGCCAGGCTTCAAAGTGTAAGAGGGGATATTAACTACTTCACCATTTACACACACGTGTTTGTGTGTAACTAGTTGCCGAGCTGCGCGACGTGTGGGCGCAAAACCCATGCGAAAGACAGTGTTATCTAACCTTGCTTCAAGAAGTTTTAGTAAGTTCTCACCTTTTATACCTTTTTTGCGTGAAGCTCTTTTGTACAAGTTACGAAACTGTCTTTCTAACAAACCGTAAGTATATTTTGCTTTTTGCTTTTCTGCTAATTGTGCAGCGTATTCAGAAGGTTTTGTTTTTCTTGTACGACCGTGCTGTCCAGGCGGATAGTTTTTTCTTTCTAAGCTCTTGTCTGGACCAAAAATTGGTTCCCTGAATCGCCTTGCTATCTTTGAGGTAGGTCCTATGTATCTTGCCATACTTCAAGTAAAAATTGAGAATTTATTTTATACTCTACGTTTTTTAGGAGGTCTACAACCATTATGCGGAATAGGTGTAACATCGTAAATTGTAACAATTTCTACTCCTGCGCTTTGTACTGCGCGAATAGCAGCTTCTCTTCCTGCCCCAGGTCCTTTGATGTAAACATCTGCCTTGCGTAATCCTAAATCGTATGCCTCTTTTACACAAGCCGTTGTAGCTACCTGGGCTGCATAGGGAGTATTCTTTTTTGAACCCCTGAAATTCATCTTACCCGCAGAGGACCAAGTAATCACATCGCCGTTCATGTTAGTAACAGAAATAATAATATTGTTGAACGAAGCTTGAATATGTACTTGTCCTTCTGCTTCTACTTTGACAACTCTTTTCTTTCCTTTCTCTTTCGCCGATTTGCTCATAAGTTAGATTATTTTTTAGCTGTAGCTTTTTTCTTTCCTGGAACTGTTTTTCTTTTACCTTTTCTGGTTCTAGCATTCGTACGTGTGCGCTGACCGCGTACAGGCAAGCCCTTGCGGTGCCTAATCCCGCGATAGCAACCAATATCCATCAAACGTTTAATGTTTAGCTGTACTTCCGCTCGTAATTCACCTTCTACTTTTAGGTTGTTAGTGATATACTCGCGGATTTTGGTCTGCTCTTCGTCAGTCCATTCTGAAACTTTTTTGTCAAAATGGATACCTAATTCAGATAAAATTTTTCTTGCGGTAGAACGACCTATGCCATAAATATAGGTCAAAGCAATTTCACCGCGCTTGTTTTTTGGTAAGTCAACTCCTGCTATGCGTGCCATATTCTTTTATCCTTGTCTTTGTTTGTAACGTGGATTTTTCTTGTTTATGACGTATAGTCTTCCTTTTCGCTTTACAATTTTACAATCTTCACTCCGTTTTTTAATTGCAGAACGTACTTTCATACTTACTTTTTATTTTGGACCGCAAATATAGACATTTTTTTACAATCCATATAAAAAATGATTTTTTTGTTTTCTTCTTATTGTACGGGGTCATAAATTTTGCCATTTTTCAGATTTTGGCTTTTAGCTCGTATGTATGTAACATTAAACGGCGTGCAGCGCTGTAATCTATCCCCTGTAAGTAAGACGCCACGAACAAAACCTTTTTTTGCAATACCTTGACGGCAAAATTGAGAGCAGCTGGGTTCGTATGCGCAGGACGCTCCTATTTGGTTTGAAATTATTTTCTGATAAAAATACAGAAAAAACATGCCTGCTGATACAATCGGATTGTAGTGCAATTTTAGCTTGACCTCAGGGTGATTATACACGGATGGTACTTTTTTTTGATGTCCAAGCAATAAACTATCCACAGTAGGTTGTGCTTTTGACAATAGACAGAAGCTCATCAAAACTAAAAATAGCCACACTTTCATATTGCAACAGTCAATATATGTAAAGTTAAATTTTAATTTTTTTGGCGTGCCCTTGCCCACACTTCGCTTGCGCTCGTGTGGGCAAGGTCGGCGTGCTACGGGCTACGCTATCGCTTCGGTGCTGCGCTTCGCTCCGCACTGGGCTAACGCCCACCCTCCGCATGCCTCACGCAAGAGATCTCTGAAACCATCGTTTCTCTGTGTGTTATACAAGATTTTAGCTTGTAAGTACTTGTACTTCAAACTTAAACAAGGTAAAGACATAACTGCACAGGTCATCTGCGTGAGGGGCATGGAGCATGCCGT